>PMGM01000037.1 GCA_003158115.1 Methanobacterium sp. | reverse complement strand
TATAATGTTAATACATAAAAAAATGCTAAACTACTCTTTTTGAATTTATATTAAACTTTTAATATCTAAAATTGAATTATGTAAATTAAATCATTTAGTACTATAATTCTATTTAATACCAGTTAACAGCATTGATGAGAGTCAATATTCCATTGTTTTCAATTGCACTAGCTGTTGTATCCATAAATGTTAAATTTTCAAGTGTAAATTTAACCTCAAAATCTATTATAAATATTGAATTTGTAGGTCCTTCACCATTGATTATGGTATTATCCTGGTTTTCACCTACAATATTCGTGTTACTTTTTATTTCAATACCATTTTCAATGTAGGTTCCACTTGCTACGTGAACTGTTTCCATTGGATTGAACAGTTCCAGTTGCATTTTGTAGTTGCTTTAGGTCCGTTTGTAGTGTTTACCCATGTTGAATTTAAACCATTCCAATTATCATTTCCACTCTGATCCATTAACATAAATATGTGATGAGTTAGCTGCGGATGTTAATTAATTCCAAAAGTAAGTATAATTCCAACTCCAATTAACAATAAACTGATTTTAAATACTTTTGTACTATTTTTATTGTTTTCATTTGTCTTTTCACCTCCTTTATGTTGAATTACATTCGTAATGCACTAACTAACCTATAAATGAAAATTAATACCTTGTGATTTATGTCACAAATCCATTTATATGTTAATACATTACAACAGAATAATAGGATTAATAATTATAATAAAGTGAATATTAACCCATCTTATGCTGTGCAAATTCTAAAAGGAGTATGATATTTAAGTATAGAAGGATATTGTATTTAAATGTCATTTTAAAATCTATCGATCCAAAAATTTATGGTTCGAATAGGGTTTTACCAGTTATATCAAAAACTTTATATGTATGTAAGCACACACTTGCATAACATGCAAGATACTGAAGATAAAATACTGGATGCAACCATAAAACTCCTTGACAAAGACGGATGGAAAGGAGCTACAACAAAAAAAATAGCTTCTGAAGCCGGTGTTAATGAAATTACATTATTTAGAAAATTTCATAACAAGGAACAGCTATTAAAAGCAGCAAAAAAGCGTAGTGCAACCAGATTTCTTGAAGAATTAGATTTACTCTTTAAAATTGACGATAGCGGAGATATAAAATCTTATTTAACAACTATCTGGCAAAACGCATCCAAAATGATCGATAAACGGATCAACTTAATACGAATATCCATGGAAGAAGTAAGGGGTATTCCATTTGAAGAAAAGGTGCTGCCTAAAATTTCCAAAATGATTATCGAACACCTAGTTAACTACTTCCAAAAAAAGATCGACCAAGGATTAATACGTGACATAGATCCCGAAGTGGCTGCATTAAATATTTTCAGTATAGTATTTCAGATGGACATTGTATGGAAAATCTATGAGCAAAAACCTCCTGTAACAAACGAATCCATAATGGAAAATTTTTTCGAAATATTCTTAAACGGAATAATAGTACATGATCATAGCAAATAAAGACCAATACTAGGTAGAATTAAATTCAAACTATTTATATTAATTTATAAGAATTTTACACTTTACAATCATAATGGAAATGATAGTGATGATAAAAGATATTAGAAATATTTTTAGAAACGATATGAAAGCTGTTAAAAACAACCCTGTTGTTATGGTTGTTCTTCTGGTGATTATTCTATTACCCTCGCTTTATGCACTGTTAAATATTGAAGCAACATGGGATCCATATGCAAGGACTTCAAATCTTGAAGTTGCAGTTGTTAACGAAGATTTAGGTTATGCAAGCAACGGCACCAATTACAATGTTGGAAATATGTTAGTTAACGAATTGAAAAATAATACCAATTTTAAATGGCAATTTGTAGATAAAACCACAGGATTAAACGGAGTTAAAAATGGAGAATACTATGCAGTTTTAATAATTCCAAGTAACTTCAGCCAACAATTACTGTCTATTCAAACATCAAACCCACAACAAGCCCAAATACAGTATATTGTAAATGATAAAACCAACCCCATAGCACCAAGACTAACCAATGCCGGTGTGGATGCAATTCAATCACAAATTAATGGTGAAATAGTTAAAACTGTTGATGGGATCATATTTGGTAAACTAAGCGATATAGGAGAATATGCAGCAGCTAACAAAGCAGAGTTCCTCAAGGCAAAATCCTTTGTAAACGAATTAAATGGGCAAATAGGTGAAATCGATTCGACAATAACACAAGCAAATACAGATATGAGTACAGTGAATAATATCTGGCCAAAAGTAAGTGCAGCACTGCCACAAATTCAAAAAATATCCAACACAGTGAGAACAGAATATGATTCATTATACACCCAGATAGCATCAAATCCAACACAGGCCTTAACAAAAGTCCAAAATATGGAATCACAAGTCAATATTCTTATTACAACACTAAAATATATTGATGCCATCCTAACAAGTCTATACGATACAACAGGAGATGCACAACTAAAACCAATAATTGCCCAAGTCGAAACAGACATCACTACAGCCAACAATGTCCTTGTCATACTACAAAAGGTAGAAGCAGATATTAAAAATGGTACTAGTCCTACAGGAGATTTAACAAATCTAAAATCTTCAATTAATACAATGGATAATGCAATTAATACTCTAGTAGCTAACCAAGGAAATATAAATCAGCAAATTAACGAAGCATCTGCAAAACTAAGTTTAGTTAACACCCAATGGCCAACTATTAAGACTGCCATACCTATAGCTGCATCAAAACTTAACTCCATAAATGAGTCGGATATAAATGGATTAATTGCATTTTCAGCCATGAATCAAACCGGTGTGCAAAACTACTTTGACTCTCCAGTTGTGGTACAAAAACAAGACATGTACCCCCTAAACAATTATGGATCTGCTCTTGCACCATTCTATATATCCATATCACTATGGATAGGATGTATTATAGCAGTTGCAATGATTAGTATGCGAGTCAAATCCAGGATAAAATATCGTGCTGAAAGTATATATCTGGGTAGAATGGGATTATTCATAGTAATAAGTATATTACAATCTATATTCGTCGCATTAGGTGCATTATATCTGCATGTACAGGCATCATCAGCTATACTGTTTATCTTGACAACATTGTTCATTGGTTTTTGTTCGATGGTAATAGTATATTCAATGACATCAACACTAGGTAATGCTGGGAAAAGTCTTGCAATCATAATATTAGTACTTCAAATAACAGCAACTGCTGGAATATACCCTGTTCAACTTCTTCCTCCATTCTTTCAGGCTATACATCCCTACCTACCATTAACATATGCAATTGGGGCACTTAGGGAAGTAATTGGAGGTGTTTTATGGAGCAGTTATTGGTACAACATATTGATCTTAGCCATATTCCCAGCACTCACCTTTGTTATAACCTTAATAATCAAAGAAAAATTAAATAAACGTGCACAATGGTCTGAGAAAAAATTAGGAGATAGTGGTCTATTCTAACCACTATCACCTTCAAATTATACTGCTTTGAATTTAAATATATAGTTTGCCAGTAGTTTATTTCCCTTACTATCCTTAACAGCTGCAGATGGTATAACTATTTCATATGTGTTATTGGCAAGTCTGGAATGTGACTGTTTGATGGTTAAAGTATTTCCAGATATGGTTTTTATTATTCCAACTACCTTACCTGTACTCAAATTTTTAACATAGATTTTAGAGTAGTTAACACCAGCCAGTATATTTTCGCAGAATTTAATGGTTATTGGTGAAGTCAAAGATACTCCATGAGCATTGTTCCTTGGAGAGGTAGATATAACTTGTGGCACTATTTTGTTAACTGTAAAAGAAAATCCGCAGACTGCGAGTTTATTACCAGTTAAATCTGTTACACTTCCCGTATGCAATGTTAATGAATACTTTCCATAGCTAAGTACAGGATGATTAATAGTTAAAACCTTACCATTAATGCTAAATGTTAATGGAATTGATGTTCCATTACTGTTTTTAAGCTCAATCCACCGAGTTCCAGCTGTTATTGATTTACTGAAAGTTACTGTAATAACCTGATTTGTTCTAACATTTATTGCGTTGTTTGCAGGATTACTTGTTACTATTGTAGGGACTACATTATATCCAGTAAATCCAGAAGTTATTAATCCATATCTAAAGAGTTCATAACCATCTGAACCATTAGAAACTGCAGTTTTAATATCTAAATCTAATTGACTTGTTGTTATTGGTGTAGGATTTGAATCAGAGTCATATGTTTGTAATATTGCAACTACAGGTTTACCATTGGCTTGTGATTCAATGTACTTAACTGTGGTACCGATCCAACTAGCGGGTTCTTTATAATTACCCACATATATCATTGGAGATAAAAAATCCAAATATTTGGATAGCAGATTATAATCTTGTCCATAATAATAATTATTAACCGAATCCTCAGGCATTAAAGCAGCTGATAACAATATTTTATGCTTACCCGTAATATTTTCATTATTAATTATATTTATATTATTTTTTATTTCAGATGCAAAGTAATCCACATTAGCTGTTGCTGTAGGATATTTGTATGCTGTACCTGGGTAACGCAGATAATCTAACATTATACCATTAACATTATAATTAGTTGCAATGGATGTTATGTCCTTAATAATTTGTTTCTCTAACGTGCTAGTACTTGAAGGACTAAACCAATTTCCATTAAAATCTTTAAAAGCTTCAACCCATGCGTAAACATTAATTCCAGTGCCTGCAAATTTAGTTATGAAAGGTTTAAGTGCACTAGGATCTGCTCGAGTAGTATAAACAAATATATCTGTTATTCCTTCAGATTTAAGTTTTGATGGATTAATAGAAGTTACAGGTGTATCCGCAGGGTTAATAAATACACCCTGAATTTTTTGGACTGTTATAACACTTTGAACATTGACAACATTGGTACTCTTAATAGTAGGAGTACTTGTCTGAGTTAAGTTTGTGGATATCTGTGTTAAATTAGTTAGATCAGTTTTATTTGTTTGATTTAAGTCATTAACTTGATAAGAATCAGTAATATTGGTAGTGTTGGTGTTGTTTAAATCTGCTGCAAAAGCTGTGTCAGCATATGCAATATTTACTAAAACCAAAACAAACGATATAAAAATTAATCTTTTTATGAGTCCTTGATAATCAAAATTTTTCATTACTTACAACAACCCTCAAAATTATTTTTTAAAAACTGTAATCATCTTAAAATATATTATATTTTATTTCGTTAATTGTTGATATTGCTCACTTCCACTTTAAGGTTTACTAAAATTTTAGTGATTTAACTCACAGTTTTCCATTAAAACTGTAATTTAAGGCTTATTATAATTATTATTTTTAATTCACCTCTAAATTACTATAATCAAAAAAATTGGATGTACCGTCTATTTGCACACTTTTTTACCATAGAATCTAGGTTAAAAATATAAATATATCCATTTACTGTTATAGAAAAATCTGAATATATTTTATAAATCGCTTAAACCATTATTAATGGATATTAATGCTTGTTTTTTTATATATCTGTCTTTTATAATAGAGTTATATGATAGGAAAGATTTTAACTATTTTGTAATTAATATAATTGGACCTAATTTGGAGATATACAGTTTTAGATAAGACTTTTTATTAAAAATACCTATGGAGCCTCATTATCCATAATGAGTAATTTAAATAAACGTTTAAGTGGTCTTAAATGATAAAAAGAACTCTAAATGTGTCCTTTTTCAGGGAATAAACCAAAGCATTTATAAGTGATCATAAAGTCATTGAGTGATAGGTTTGATTTATTCAAATAAATATTTTATTTGATGTATATCAAACAGGGAGGCGGTAAAATTAAGCGAAAATTTATTTTATCAGTGCTATTCATATGCGGATTTGCACTGGTTTTGAATATGAATTTAGTAGTGCAGCTACAGTCAACCAAACAAATAGTACTGTAAATCCTGTATCTACACGAAACACTGGAAATCTTATCGTTACAAGTACAATTAAAGCTAATTCAAGTACAGCTACACCAACCACGGTCAAAGCAGTTACAAAAACAACAACAGTGAAAGCAGCAGCTAAACCTGCACCTGTAGTAGATGGTTTAACATTAGCTCAGGTTAAAAACGGTCTTACAAGAACACAGAAATTTGTTGCAACTAAAGGCAGACTACCTGCATACGTGAGTTACGGATCAAAACATATTCCTATAGCTAAGTTTAAGCAAATTTTAAAAGCTGAAGGTTTATCAATGACCTCAAAAACAACAACTACAAAAACAACAACAGTGAAAGCAGCAGCTAAACCTGCACCTGTAGTAGATGGTTTAACATTAGCTCAGGTTAAAGACGGTCTTTCAAGGGCTCAGAGCTTTACTCTTGTAAATGGTCGACTACCAACTTATGTGAGTTACGGATCCAAAAATATTCCTATTGCTCAGTTTGAGCAGATTTTGACTAGTGAAGGATTAAAAATAGTTGGAAATTTAAATAGACCAATTTATATTACAAGTGATAATATAAACAATCCAACAGTTGATAATGCTAGAATTAACAGTATTATTGCTGGTTTAAAAGCTTTAGGTTTAAAAGCATATAATATGGGTATAGGTCCAAACACACACGACAAAGTACTTACATCTGGTAAATTACCAAGTAATGCTGTAGTAATAGACATATATGGTGGTGCTGACGCAGAGTAATTAAAGAAATGGGTTCAGCATGGTATAAAGCTGAGAAATGTGCAAGAACAGTATTTTCAGTCTTTTGGCCACCATCTGCAGATATAACTGGTTTAGCATTTTTACCAAGAGCACATGATGATAACTACGATCCAGCATCATTCACTGGCATAGCTAATCCGGCTGAATACTTGTTAGAAAATGGTTACTATTACATCCACTCTGGAAGTATACTCAACATTATAAATGCTATATTCTACCAAGCCAAAATTTAACATACGAAGATTAAGAATAAGCGATCTTAATTTTCTCTTAATTTTTTTTTAAATAATTTACTTTGAATGATTTGTATTTTTATAATATTTTTTCTGATTCATTTAAAATAATAAATATTCCAAATTAATGTAAAAAATCATTATTATCTATTATTTTTAATAATATTACACTGTAAGATAATCTATTTATAATTTCATAATCCAATTTATACTTATTTTTAATTGATACACGATTAAATTTAGTGAATTCAATAAAAAAATGATTATACTACTACTTCTGATTAAAATTATAAAAACTCTAAAACAATTATCTAATTTTAGATTGGGGTCTGACTATGGAATAAATATTTAACCTGATTAAAGCATAACGAAAAGAGATTACTATATTTTGATTAATAAAAAATTTTTTAGTATAAATTTAATAATCAACAAAACAATATTTATTAATATTATTTTTTAAGGTTATAGACTAAAATTTAGGTGAAAATCTTGCGTTTAAACAAATTAAATATTATAGGAATAATCCTGATCTTGTTTGCGGTTATATTAGCCCTTACAAACTTTTTGGATAAATTAATATTGGAAATAACTTACCCATTTTTAGAGGGATCATCCCAGGGTAAATCAATAATTCTATTTACTGTACTGGGAAGTTTGTTTTTATTATATCCATTATTTAATTTAAAAGGAATAATAGGTAAAAGATTATCTTCGATAAATAATTTATTGAAATATGATGGTAAAAAGTATCTTAAATTTACGATAATAACCATATTTTTCACCTACATATTCGGACTCCTAATAGAAGTTTTATTAAGAATAAAATTAGGTGTACCCATACTAACCACATTTATTGCTTATAACTCAAATTCCTACAGTTCATCAGCAGTAGCTCACAGCCATGTATTTAAATCGGTTTTAGGTTTCATTATCCAATCTTTGGGAATACATATTAATACCGGTGTAAATGCAGGAGTACCCCTCATACCATACACAATACCTCTCGCCCTGATTGTATTAGTTACATGGCCATTGATATATATTGGTGGAATTATAGCTATAAGTAATCAGGAAAGAGATTTATATAAGGTTATACTGGCTTTTGTATTAACTCTCTCTTTAATTGGAATTTTAGATGGCGGACTATTTTCAACACCAGCCATAATTGGTCTTGCAGGTCTTTTAGGTATATATTTCATTAAAAAACCATTCTCACCCAGAAATTTGTTAAAACCAAGTGTTATAATAATATTCCTAATTATACTCAGGTTTTCTCTAGGTCTTTTAGGAACCAATACCGAGGTTCATGAAATAACCATAATAAACCCTGCAGATAATATTGATCTCCAAGGATACAATGTTTTGAGTGTCCAGAAGGAGCAAAATAAAACAATTGTAACAGTACCTGGAAATACTAACGATAAGGTACTCTTAACAGAATTGACTAAAACATTAAAGGGCAAATGTAGTGGCTTTTTCCTTTCATGGAATATTCTTTCATATGTATAGCAGAAACTATGAAAATTTCTTATGAAAATTTCCTATTNNTATTTAAGAGTTTAATGGCTTTTACAGTTCACTAATACTATATTGAATTTTTAAAGATCCTTAAGAGTTGTAACTGGAATAATGGACATATCAGATAAACATAACAAATGTTTTTTTTTTAGAAAAATTTAATTTCAACGAAAATAATAAAATTATTATGATATGTAATTTTTAATATTTAGGGGTGAATATAATGGGAATAAACAAGGAAATAGAGAGTATTGAAATAGATTTTAATGACCCATATGAATTAAATGGTGAATCTGTGGTAAAAGAAATTGTTGGAGCGGTTAAAAATGACCAAGAAATTATAAAAATTGAAGTTTCAACTGCAATTTTTATTCATAGAGAATATATAGAATCAAAATATGTTATTGTTGATGTTATTCCCTTCCACCAGATTAGAAGATGTGCTGCTATGTTAAAAGATTAATAAATTAAATTTTATGTTATTGCTTTTTTTATCTTAATATGATTGAATTTATTAGTACCTTTAATTGAAAATGGATATATGATAAATTATTTATTCGAATATTGGTGATTTAAATAGATTTTATGTATTTTCTAATTTTTTTATACCAGATCATTTCCCATTGTTTGTAGATTTGGATCTCATGAAAATTTATGAAATAAAAAAAATATAAATATCTAGAATTAAAAGTACTGAAAAAAATTATAACCCCATTAAAATTAATAATATAAAATAATAACTTGATATTGTCCTATAATTCCTTTTTTGTGAAAGGATTGTTAATATTTAAAGATCTGAGGAGATTTTTTAGTTTGATATCAGTGGATGAGTTTTTTTTTACTTCATCATCTACATCATTTTCAAATATAGCTTGTGGACATATCCAATCACTATTAAATATTTCAAGTGATAGTTCTTCAGCATCCTTTTTGATCTCATCCTTATTCTCTTCATTTACTATTATTTTACCATTCTTTGCATGATAATAGTAAAGGCCAGGAGTGTGACCACGACTATACATTCCTCTCATGATATCATCTTCGATTAGTTATATTCTAATTCTTTTTTTATGTGTATGTTATATATACTTTTTACTCTTTTTGTTAATAAAATATAGAATTTTATAGATAGATACCATTTAAAAATAGTTATCAAGACGTATTTTCAATATTCAAATAAATATTTTTTTTAGTTTGAAGAATCCATATCCCCATATTAACATTAGACTAGGCCGTTTCTAAATATAGCTTATCAGAATTTAAAATTTTAAAATCATTTAATAATCTTAACTCTAGGAATGGTTATTAGTATGGCGGATATCACACCCGCAGTGTTTGCAACCGACACACAAAATTTTAATATGGAAAATGGAATCTACAACAACGAATCTAATAATCCCATATCCAAAGTCTGGCAGAATCAATCACAAAAAATGTTAATAACACTAACAGGACTGAAATTGTTAAAGTTGTATTTAACTGGATGCAGGATCATATGTTGGGTTTAATTCCATCAAAGCGGCTAACATGTCTACAATCATATTAGTACCGCTTGATGATATTTTTTAACATTAAATCCCACATTAGTTGCAGTTAAACGGACCTAAAGCAACCATAAAAAATTGGGTATAGTAAAATCTAATGGAACGATTTACAGTACATTCACAAATAACATTGCACTTTGTGGATGTGCATAGCTACAATATACAATAGGTATATTTATATATATAAACTTTTCCATATTAAATTAATCAACAATTGAGAGGTTAGTAATACTAATTTATTTCATTAATTTATGATTACACAATTCACGAAAATTTAGATAAAACTTCATATCAAAATTTTATTTTATTCAAATGTAAAATTAAAATTAGATGAAATTTAAAAGTGTATACAGAATCTAAATTTGATTATATGAGTAATTGGATAGGAATAATCAATATTATAACATTAAATAATTGCAACATGTTCTGGTGAATTATGCCATCCTTTCTTAATAAACTGGTTAAAAAGATTGCAGATAAAAAGGCTGTAAATGCTTTGATTCCCATTCTCGCCGAAGAAGATGATTCTGCACGATTCTATGCAGCCTTGGCTTTGGGAAAAATTGGAAGCACAGAGGCAGTAGAACCACTTGCCAGATCATTGAAGGACAAAAATTATTCGGTTAAATATATGGCTGCTAAAGCCCTAGCAAATATTGGTGGTAAAGCCACTGTGGATGTATTCATCAAAACATTAAAAGATGGAGATGAAACAATGCGTGAAACAGCTGCCAATTATCTGGGTGATCTGGGCGACATCAGTGCAGTTTCTGCCCTGGTTGCTGGTCAATTTGATAACAATAAATTTGTTAAGGAAGCTTCAACTAAATCATTGAAAAAATTAGTTTATCATAAAATAAAAAAAATTTAAGGATAACTATTTTAATTTAGTTCCGTATTGAATATTTTTAAGTTTTATAATGCGCTTTTTGATTTTATATCATACCTGTTCATAAACCCTCTTCATTATAGTTGATTGCGGTGTGTTCAAATTTATATGCTAAAGCATCTCCAAAACGTGTTTTTTCAATTTTACCCTTAATTTTACCCTGGATAATATCTGAAACACCACTGATTAACTCCCCTATAACTATAGGATCGACTGGTTTATCATCATGTCCAGATAGTATGATGTTAAAATCGTCAGCAAAAGTATTTACATGTTTAATACTTTTCAAATATGTTTTTAAACCCATTGATGTTTCAAGATTCATCAATACAGGTTTAGCAAGTAAAGAATCTCCAGAAAATAGTGTTTCATCCCTAATATCCAGTAAACAAATACTGCCTGCTGTGTGACCTGGACATTCAATAACCTTTAGTTTTCTGTTACCCAGATCAAATATATAACCATCTGAAACAGGGGAGGGATTAGTTATTTGGGCATTAACCCAGTCATATATAGAAAAATCAGATGGTAATATCTCTTTAAACCTGTTTATGATCTGTTTACGTGTTTCTTTAATATAAAACATTTCCATTAATTTCACATCTTCTGATTTTATGTAAAGATCTGAAAATTGGAAGGCCCCATTAACATGATCAGGATGTCCATGGGTAAAAACAACATTAATTGGTAGTGATGTGATCGATCCAACCAGATCACTAAGATTTGCAAGCCCCCAGCCAGTATCTATTAAGAGAGATTTAGTTTCACCTTCAACTAGATAACAGTTAGCACCAGTCTTATCACTTATAAACCAAACTCCATCTTTAATTTCATTTAAATTAAACCATTCACTGTTTTTAAAACTCATAATATATACCCCCTTTAACCTATGAATCAGCATTAAATTCAGCGATTTTTTGAATTATTTCTTCACTTGTTAAATTTGTTCCTAGGAGGAATCCTCTCCTTTTAAATTCTTTCTTAATTTCTGAAAGGTGCTGTGTATCGGGACCTGATATTGTAATTGTATGAATTCCACTGTCTGAGAGATTATATAATCCTTCAAGTGATTCCATCCTTGTTGAATCATGTTTTAAGCTTTCTAAAAATTTTTCCATCTGATCCGTATCAGAAAGTCCTATCTTTCGTGTTAATGGTTCGTTGAATCCCGGAAGATAGAATTCAATCTCCTTTAATGTACAGCCATGTTCTAAAATAATTTCTGCTATTAGATTATAATCCTTGATACCATGGTTCTCGGTAATCCTTATTTCAGGTTTTAAAAGAACCTCAGTTACTCCATGTTTCTTTGCAATTTCGGTAATTTCCTGTTGATTAAGATTAACTCCAAGTAAAAATCCTTCTTTTTTGAGTTCTTCCACTACTTTTTCGAGACTTTCTTTATTAGGTCCTGATATCCAATGAGAATGGATTCCACTAACAGATTCATACATATTCTGTAAAGATTTTTGTCTTGGTTTTTCACTTTCTAAACTGCTTAAAAATCTGTTTAACTGGGATAAATCGGATATTCCTATCTTTCTTGCGAGTGGTTCGCTGAATTCTGGTAGGTGATATTCAACATTTTCTATGGTACATCCATATTTAAGTATAATTTCAGATTCTCTGCGTAGATCCTCTATTCCATGCATCTCTGTTATTTTCATGGTTGTTGGTTCTACTGATGCGAAATATATATCTTCAGCACCACTGACTTCGGGAGATATAACCTTATCTGCCCCTGAACGATATAATCTGCGTACATTTTCGCTTCTGCTCGCCCTTGTAACGATCCATATGTCTTCATGTATTTCCCTTGCAGTTAAGGTTATGAACAGATTATCAACATCACTACCAGTAGTTATTATAACACCACGAGCTCTCTTTATACCCGCATCTATCATGATGTTATCGTCAGTTGCATCTCCCTGGATTGTAAGAACACTTGAATCTTCCCATATTTCCCTTTCCATTACATCTTTATTTTTTTCAATAATTACAACCTGTATATTCCTTTCTTTAAGCTCTTTATGAACGGCACTTCCAACTCTACCATAACCACACAGGACAAAATGATCCTTTGTAGAACCGATAGTTCTTCGTTGTCTAGCACCAGATGTTATTTCTCCAACTGCCATTGTTACCACCGTTATTGTTAATGTAAATGCATAAGCTAAGAGGGCAACTCCACCCAATATAAGTGTAATAGTAAAAAGTTTTTGCACATCTGTGTGGGGTTGAATATCACCAAATCCCACTGTTGCTATGGTTTGAACAGTAAAATAAAGGGAATTGATAAGATTCAATTTCATTATGAATATGGAACCAACAATCCCATAAATAATTAGGAGTATAACAGCTGTTAAAGCATATATAACAAGCTTATATGGTACAGAATCTAAATATTCTGCTAGGGGATGGGGTATTATTGATTGGCGCACAATATCACTATTCTCTTAATATATCAATTATATAAAATGTAAATTTTAATCTAAAAATTGTAAAAAATACTATTCACTATAATGATCCTTACCAATTTCTGTGAATATCCTATATATTCTCTTTTTTATAATTAGCATATGATCTGATTCATAAGATTATACACTAACTCAACATACTACATGTCTTTATTAATTTATTGGTTTCAAGTTCTTTAAAACTATCGATCTGTATTGTAAAACAAAATAAAGATAATTGAGGGCAAAAATCGGTTTCATTTCGGTCTCAAAATTACAATATATTTATAAAAGAGCTTGAATTAAGTAATTGTTGAATGAATTTGATTTATATGAGTTTAAATGGTTGTATTCGAGATATTCGATTTAATAGGCATATATTTATTCATGATCTTATCTTTGACAGTTTATTCCTGAATTTTTATTATTTTCAATTTAGATTACCAACAAATAGTGTAACATTCGGTAAAATTCTAAACTTTTGATGAAATATTAGTAATTTTCCCATAAATGTTTATATGTTAGTAGAATATAGTAGATGTACTAACAAAAATATAGGTGTTGAATAAAAAAATGGATGATGTAGATACAGCTATACTCCGTTCTTTAATTAAAAATTCTAGAATTTCATTATCTCAAATGTCCAAAGAGATAGATGTACCCGATGCAACAATCTCAAACAGACTTAAGAAATTAGAAAATGAAGTAATAAAACGTTATACAGTGATACTAGATTGGCAAAAGATAGGTCTCGATATTACAACTATAATCATCATACAAACAGAGTCTGAATTACATGAATTTGTTAAAGAAGAACTATCAAAACTTGATGAAGTCTCAGAAGTATACAGTGTCTCAGGAGAGTACGATATTCTCATTAAAGTTTGGGTTTCCAACATAAAGGAACTCAACAAATTAATGAATAGTAAAATACGCTCCATTGATGGTGTAGAAGATTTAACTGAGATGATTGTAATGGAAAGGGTTAAAGAGGAGATGGTTCCACTAATTCCAAGAAAATAATAAAGTTTTAAGCAAAGGAGGGTTTACGATGCGTTTTTTAAGTGAAATCATTAAAAAAACAGTGATTGACAGTCAAGGAAAGAAAATTGGAAAGTTCAAAGATTTTATAGCATCTGTGAGCGTAACATATCCAATAGTAGAGGCAATAATCGTACGTACCTCCGATAAGAAAGATATTAATATACCCTGGGAAGATGTTGACTCTATAAATAAAGTTATTAAACTCAAAATTAAATTGGAAGATATTAAAGAGTATAAATTTAAAAATAGAGATATTAAACTTACTGAAGAAGTTTTAGACAAGCAAGTGGTTGATCTTGAGGGTAAAAAAATAAAAAGGATCAACGATCTCCAATTTGCAACAACACAGGGATACTATCGTTTAATTGGGGCAGATATAAGCTTTAAGGGCATATTAAGGCGTCTTGGTCTTGAAAAAATTCCAAAAGGATTGGGTATCAAACTTCAAGAGGATAATATTTCCTGGAAAGATGTTGATGTTCTGGAGAGTAATGTTTCAAGATTAAAATTAAAGGTGCCCGAATATAAATTAAAAAAACTGCATCCAGCTGATATAGCTGAAATTGTGGATCAACTAAGCATAAATGATTCAATTACTATTTTAAATTCACTTGATGAAGAAATTGCTGCCGATGCATTGGAAGAAATATCTCCAGAAAGGCAGGTAACCTTATTTACTGAGATGGACACAAAAAGAGCTGCAGATCTTCTTGAAGAAATGTCACCCGATGATGCAGCAGATCTTATAGGTGATCTATCTGCTGAAAGGGGAAGAGAATTGCTTGATTTAATGGATCCTGAGGAAGCAAAGGATGTAGAACATCTTTTAAGATATCCGGAAGATACTGCAGGCGGAATAATGACCACAGAATTTGCAGCACTTTCAGAAGAACTAACAGCACACCAGATCCTTAATAAATTTAGAGAAATTGCAGAAGAAGTGGAGAGTATATACTACATATATGCATTATCAAAAACTGGTGATTTATCCGGTGTTATATCACTCAGAGAATTATTATTAGCTGATCCAGATGAAAAACTCAAGAATTTCATGACTAAAGAATTGATAACTGTAGATGTGATGGAAAAAGAACATGAAGTTGCTAAGAAAATTGCAAAATATAATTTAATAGCTTTACCCGTTGTAGATAGTAAAAATAATCTTAAAGGTATGGTTACAATAGATGATGCCATAGATATTGTACTTCCAACAGCATGGAAAAAACAAGTCCCTAGAATGTTTGGAAGATAAATTTGGAGTTTTAAAATGGATCTACGAATCTTTACCCGAGTTTTTAAAAATCCTATTTTTTTAAGCTTCATAATTTTTTTATCTGTTATGGGGCCGGGAATTATAACAGCAAATGTGGATAATGATGCTGGAGGTATAACAACCTATTCCCTGGCAGGTTCACAATTTGGATACGATTTATTATGGCTATTCATTCCCATGATCATAGCATTAGCTATTATCCAGGAAATGGGAGTACGTATGGGTATTGTATCTGGAAAGGGGCTTGCAGATCTTATACGTGAAAAGGTTGGTATTAAGATAACCTTTTTAATGATGATTGCCCTTCTTGCAGCTAACATGGGTAACATACTCGCAGAATTTTCAGGGATAGCTGTAAGCAGCGGGATATTTGGTGTGCCTAAATTCATTGCACTTCCAGTGGCTGCATTATTTGTTTGGTTACTAGTTGTTAAGGGCAATTATAAGAGTGTTGAAAAAGTATTTTTAATGGCATCGGCCCTTTACTTAACATACATTGTAGCAGGATACCTTTCACAACCCAACTGGGCTCTTGCTATTCATAATTCTATAATACCTCAAATAACACCAAGCACTGCCTATATTACAATGATAATTGGGTTGGTAGGTACTACAATTGCTCCTTGGATGATGTTTTATATACAATCATCTGTTGTTGAGAAGGGTATAAGTTTAAAAAATCTAAAATATTCCAAGTTGGATGCAATTTTTGGTGCTATAGTTGTGAATGTTGTGGCATTCTTTATTGTAATAGCATGTGCCGCAACCATACATGCCAATGGAATTCAAGTTAATAATGTGGCAGATGTTTCAAAGGCACTTGTACCACTTGCAGGACAGTATGCAAGTATATTATTTGCATTTGGATTTTTAAATGCATCATTATTTGCAGCTAGTATTCTACCATTATCGACAGCATATTATGTGTGTGAAAGTTTAGGATTTGAGGCAGGAGTTTCTAAAGGCTTCAGAGAAGCACCAATATTCCATGGACTGTATCTTGGACTCATATTACTGGCAGTCATAGTCATTATGATACCAAACGCACCATTACTTACCATTCTATATCTTTCACAGGTAGCTAATGGTCTTTTACTTCCGTTCTTACTGATATTAATGCTTTTAATTATCAATGATCGAAAAATTATGGGGGATTATGTAAACTCTAAACTATTCAACTACATTGCCGGAGCCACAGTTATAATTGTAATGTCCTTGAGTATAGCATTGATAGTTACGTTGATCCTACCCTCGCTCTAAAAATTTATGAGTTTTTAGGGACTATACATTTTTTTTTAGACCCCCAAAAACTTTAATTAAATGAAAAACTAATGACATAGTTAATCGTTTGTTATATGATTATTATTATTTTATGGTGGTTGTGTGGATAGGGAAATCAGGAATAAAATAGGTCGTAGAACAGTTACCTTTTCAGTATCGGGTAAAACAATTTTAACTGTTTTAAACTTTATTATAGGTACAATATCTGGAAGTACTGCACTTGTAGCTGAATCTGCACACACATTTTCCGATATTTTTACATCAGCAATAGCTTTTATTGGATTTAAAATTGGGTTAAAACCCGCTGATAAAGATCATCCATATGGACATGGTAAAGCAGAACCATTGGCAGGTTTATTAATAGTTATTTTTTTAGTTGCAATATCATATGAAATATTTTTAGATGTATTCCATAAACTTGCCTTAGGGTCTTCTTTAACTCCCCCCGGTATTATTGCAGCGGTCATGGCACTTATAGGTATAGGGGCAAATTTTGCCATGTCATCTTATTCACTCAAAATGGGGAAAAAAATAAACAGTCCCGCTATAATTGCAGACTCTAAACATCAGAAGGTAGATATATATGCATGTGCTGCAGTATTCATCGGTATATTAGGATCTAGGATGGGATATCCCATATTAGATCCTCTTGTTGGAGGATTTGTGGGTTTATTGATTCTTAAAACAGCATTTGATGTTGCACTAGAAAATATTGATCATATAATGGGAAAGGTACCATCTGAAGAGATCATAAATGATATTGAGTCTGCTGCATTATCTGTAGAAGGGATATATGGAGTTCACGATATTAAAATAAATGATATGGGACCATATGCTACAGCAGAACTTCATGTGGAAGTTAAAAGTGATTTAATTATTAAAGAAGCACATAGACTAGCACACAAAGTAGAAAAAGTCATAATTAATAAAGTTAACATTGTAACTACAGTCACAGTACATGTATGTCCATTAAATGATGATGACGAAGAATGTTTAGATTAAGGAACAGGAGTATTTATTTTGGAATAATTTAAGAGTTTATCAAATGGGTTTTATTTTATTATATTCAGGTACTATGTGAATTATAAATATATAACAAATAAATTTTAAAAAATTAATGCTAAATATTGTTCTAAATTTATAAAATGAATACTAAAAAAATATTAAAAAATTAATAACCCCAATCTGTCTGATTTTTGATATAATTTTTTCCAGACAATTACATGAGATTATAATGTCTTAACACAATACTCAGAATTAAGAAAAAAACAAAAAATCCAAATAAAATATTATAATGAGTTTTTAATGCTGATTTTTTGCTCTTAACAGTTCTTAATTTTGATCCAATCATTAAAATAGCATAAACAAATATTAAAGCACCAAGAATTTGTAAAATCTTAATAAGAAGGCCTTCCAAATTACCATTTATATTTCCATAGCTTGAACTCAGTATGATGTCTAAAATAACACTTATATAAAGGAGAACTATGGAAAAATAACCAACTGATACTATTCTATTATATTTAGCAGGTATTCTATATTTCCTAGGAATGATCCTGTTTATTTTTAAATCCATAATTAATATCTATAAGTACCACATTTAAATCTATTATAATAAAAAAATTTTAGCCTAAGAAATATTTCTGAATTTCTTTAAAATCCATTAAAAATATAGATATGGAGAGATTATAATGGTACTATACTAAAAATATTAAAAAAATATTTTTTTATATGACTTTTTAGCCTGAATTATTTGTTTTTAGAAACAGCTAATTGTATGGCATTTTCTATTTCATTGTTGTCAAATGGTTTGTTGATATAACCATATGGTTCTGTTGTTTCAGCCCTTTCAATCACACTGTCGTTTTGATTTCCTGTTAAATATATAATTGGAATATTGTACTGGTTACGTATTTGTTGAGCTACTTCTATACCGTCTTTATCTCCATTAAGTAGTATATCCATTAAAATGATATCTGGATTTTTTTCTCCAGTTTTTTTAATCGCATCCCTTCCATTAACTGCAATACCAGGAACATAATATCCCAAATCTTCTAATCGTATTTTTAAATCTATAGCAATTATGATTTCATCTTCTACAATTAAAATTTTTGAGCTCACCTTTTAACACCTCGAAATTTTATTATATAAGGGCATATTAAAAATATAATAATTATACCAACGTCACAATCATATTAAACTTTTAACTATTCTTTGTGATACTAAATACATTATAAATCTGGAACGGTTATGTCAACATAAATAATCAAATTTTGATAAGTATTGGATCTAAAATTTTTTTTATTTGTTCACCCTTGGATTTGTAGATATAAAACTTAGTAGATTTTAAATGGATTCGAACGAATATACTATTTATGAGTTTTAAAATGATTAATCTACCAAGAAAATATAAAATTCCTGATAAATACAGAACCATCATTTATACAGGTTATCTTTCAATAATCCTGCTCTTTCTAAGTTTCTTCTTTGATCTTATTTTTAATCTTATATATGGTACTTTAAATGGAAATTTAGGAGGTCCATTAACCAGTATTACCCTCATAATTGGAGCTATACTATTTATCTACTCCATCCTACGTTTAGCATTAATAATAAGAAATATGAAGAATAAATCGCAGTTAAGCGTTCATTATAACCTATTATTTGGGGCATTTATTGTTTATATCGTACTAAGCATCCTCTTAACCAACTTGAAAATTATTTAACTACATTTATCCAAATTCGGGATCTAGTTTCCTGGCTTGTTCTTAGCATCATATCCCGATGAACTGTGGCTGTAACATTATAGCCCAGATCATCAAGCTTACTAGTTATATCCATGGCTGTTATATTTTCATCTTCAACCTTCAGTATATGTGGTTTCAATCTATCTGTATGATTATTAATGTTATTGGCCTGTATATTCTCATTGTTGACAATTATATCTTGTTTAAATTTTTCTATCATTGTAAGGTCTAGTTGATGTTTATTTAGAGCTATTTCTATTATTGTTATCAATTCATTTTCGATATATGGTTTTACAATAAAACCATAGACTGGCATTTCAGTTGCCTTTTAAGGGTTTTGTTGTCGCTTGCACCAGTCAAATAAACCACTGGTATATTTAGGGTCATAATCTTTTTTCTGCTTTAATACCGTTCATAGTTCCTTTGAGAGTAATATCCATTAAAACTAGATCAGGTCTTATTTTAGTTGCTTCTTTAACGGCTTCTTCTCCTTTAGACGCTACAAAAGGTACTTCATAACCAAATTTTTCTAAGATGCATCTTAGATCCAAGGCAATCATACCTTCATCTTCAACCAGTAGAAATTTTTTTTTGTTGGCATTTTGATATGATTCCCCTACATTTTTGATAATAAAATTTATAATTTTTAAGAATTTAAAAAATTTATAATAATACTAGATTTTATAATAATTTTGTAAGTATTACGATTTTTATTGTCTTTAAATCATTAAGTATTATTTTATAATCTGAAAAATTATATATTCCAGATATGATTTACAATAAACATTAAAAGTTAAACTATATAAATTTATGGGATAATTGTATAACAATTATACCATAAATGTATATGGTTTTTTGTAGCTAGAATTTAGAAATAATAAAAAAAATGTGTATAAATATAAAAAAAATTATTTATAATATATTTTAATTAACCCGTAGATTTAGTCTAAATTTATATAGGTTTTTTAGCAATAAAAATTCCTGTATCCTTAGTTATTTTTATCACACCATCTCTATCTAAAACATCATCGAGATAATCTTTAAACCCTTCTAAATTATCTCCATCAATATTTCCTTTAATACTTCCAAAAGACAGTACATAATCTACAATGGGTTCTGTTTCGGTTATTTCAAGACTATCAATATGATTAATCATTTCCACTTCTTCAAAAGATTTACTCAACTGTTCCTCCCCATTTTCCAATCCAAATGCACAAGCAAATGGTTCTATTGGATTATAAAGATTTTCATCATAATTATTTAAAAGATCAGTAAATTCTTTCATATTATTAGAGCTGTATGTAGTTGCATAAAGCACACCTTCAGGTTTTAAAACCCTACTAATCTCAGATATGGCCTTCTCTCTGTCAGGAACATGATAAAGCATTAGATTAGCAATTACTATATCATATGAATCATTGGGATATGTAATTTCTTGAGCATCCATTACCTTAAATTCGAATTTTTTAGAATCGTCACCCAAAACTTTACGCCCATCATTAAGCATTCCATCTGAAAAATCTGTAAGCAATATATGAACATCTTCAGGTATCCTTTTAAGATTGGATTTCCATAAAAGTGCATTTCCCGAGCCCAGTTCCAGTACATTGGCATTCCTAGGGAACTTAAACTGGTCAAATATCCAATGTGTCCAGAGGTGAGGATTAGTTCTAAACCTACGATGCAATTCAATTCTAGCCATAAACTTCTTTGAATCCGAATACTGTTCTGAAAGTAAAGTCATTTTTCCACTTCTTTTCTGCTTATATATCCTTATTATTCTAGTAATATAGTAATTCTCCTTAATCCTATAATAACACATGGAATTTAAACTATAAATTATTTATCTAAAGTTTCCCTGAGTCTATTTGAAAATTTTTTAATATTTTGATTAATCAAGATTTATTATTAAAATGTGCCCAAATCACATACTTTAATTTAAAATAAAATTGTTAGATGGGATTAATTGAGAAGAATATATAGATCGATGTATCGAGATCAGATTGTAACGAATACTCGATGGGTTTAATAAATTTGATCCCATTGGAACTTGATATATTGTTAGTAGCATACTTGTTCCATGAACCTCTCTTAACTTTAACGGATATCTCTTAATCACAAATCAACCACTCAAATTAAAAAACCCATCTGATCATACCCCGCCCCGAAAATCTAGATAGATGGGAATTTGTTGTAGATTATCATA
The DNA here is from genome assembly GCA_003158115.1 of Methanobacterium sp. Classification (GTDB taxonomy): domain Archaea; phylum Methanobacteriota; class Methanobacteria; order Methanobacteriales; family Methanobacteriaceae; genus Methanobacterium_B. Next base: position 32,421 of record PMGM01000037.1, on the reverse strand, counting down.
TAAAATTATTATTCTAAAAATATTTATATGTCAACCCGATATAATCGTATTACGATAGATAATATAGGGATGATCATAATCAACAATAATATAATTGAAATATGGAACTACTGGGAAAAGATAAACAAGAGTATACGACTGAAACATCGTGAAACATCACAAAAGTATGGTTTTACATTTGAACAGTTTCACCTTTTAATAGAACTGGACCAGCATTCTGAATTTAAAGTTACAGCCGATATTTCACCTCCCACAATAGGAGAAGTAGCAGATGATATTGGTAATACACCACATACACTTTCAGAAAGAATAAAACGGCTAGAAAAGAAGGGATTGGTCGAAAAAAGAAGAGATGATAAGGATCTAAGAGTTAATCGTGTTATGTTAACAAATCAGGGGCAAATATTGATCAATAAAATAAAAAATGAAGCAGGAAATATTTTTATCTACAATACCCTAGAACAAATGGATCAAAAATCATTGAATAACCTTTTAAATGGTTTAAAACATTTAAATCAGGAAATTTCTAAAGAGAATTAAATAAAAAAAATTATTGGATTAAAATATATTCATAAAATATTTATGGGGACAAATTTGTGAGCACCGAAAAATCTTGTGAACCTAAAAATAATATTACTAATCGATCGATTGCACTGATAGTTGCAACGCTCGCTGCTTTCTTCACGCCATTTATGGCTTCAGCTATCAACATTGCTATTCCATCGATTGGCTCTGAATTTTCAGCCGATGTAATTTTATTAAGCTGGATACCTACAGCATATTTACTAGCAGCAGCTGTTTTTGCAGTGCCATTTGGGAGAATAGCAGATATTTATGGAATGAAAAAGATCTTCACGTTGGGTATAATTATCTTCACATTATCATCCTTTCTTTGTGCCATCGCCCCATCCATAATTTCACTCATTGTGTTTAGGGTTTTACAGGGTGTAGGATCTGCAATGATATTTGTAACAGGTCTAGCCATTATAACATCTGTTTATCCCCCAAAGGAAAGGGGAAAAGCAATTGGAATAAACATTGCAAGTGTATATATTGGTCTTTCATTGGGTCCGGTACTTGGAGGAATATTAACACAATATTTTGGATGGAGAAGTCTTTTTATTGCCGTTATCCCCCTGGGTTTACTGGTACTAGCCCTTACAATATTTAAATTGAAGGGTGAATGGGCTGAATGTGGAGGGGAATCATTCGACTTTTCAGGGTCGATTATTTACAGTATAGCACTTGTAATTTTGATATATGGATTTTCAATACTTCCATCACAACTGGGAATAATTTTAGTAATTTTAGGTGTCATTGGTATTGTAGCCTTTGCAATTTTCGAATTAAAAATTGAAAATCCAGTGTTTGAGGTAAGACTATTTAAAAATATAACCTTTGGATTTTCCAGTTTAGCGGCATTAATAAATTACAGTGCCACATTTGCAGTGGTCTTTTTATTAAGTCTTTATTTACAGTACATAAAAGGTTTAAGTCCCCAGTTTGCAGGGTTGATTCTGGTTTCACAGCCAGCTGTAATGGCATTTACAGCTCCAATTGCTGGAAGATTATCTGATAAATTTTCTCCAGGTTTGATAGCCTCAATTGGAATGGCAGTAACAACAATCAGTCTCTTCTTTTTGATATTCCTGACAGCCACAACCAGCTTTATGTATATCATAACAGTTTTAATTGTTCTTGGAATTGGATTAGGTTTGTTCTCATCCCCAAATACAAATGCTATCATGGGATCTGTTGAAAGAAAGTTTTATGGTATTGCATCAGCCACAGTAGGTACAATGCGTTTGATGGGACAGATGTTAAGTATGGGTATTGCTTTACTTGTTTTTTCATTATATATTGGAAATGTTCAGATAGTTCCAAGTAACTATCCAGAACTTTTAACAAGTATACAATTAGTTTTTGTAATCTGTACAATTCTATGCTTTTTAGGCATATTTGCATCACTTGCTCGAAGATAAGGCAAATGAAAATATGATTTATCCTACAAAATTTTTATTCTTTTTTTTGTAGCACCAAACATTGTGTGATCACATACCATTGGATTTCAATTTTTTACATCAACCAGGTTAACTTGTTGATTGTGCCTATTTTTTTATACAGTTATATTTGTTATAAAAACTTTTTTTAAATTATCAGGAGTGCACAGTATACAAATAACCACCAGAGTGGATTAGTATGATGATACCTAGGAATTTTATTCTTCCAACCTTCATTTTATATTAGCGAAAGCGTAACCCCACTTAATATAATTACAATACCCAGTAGCACTGTATTGGAAATGCTTATGATGTTAAATGAATTTAAATATATCACATAGGCCCATCCCAAAACTGTAACAACTACTCCTAGCCAAGTGACGAATAATTCAACTTATAATGCACTGCTTGGGAATACATCCTATGGAAATGTTGTGAAGGTAGGACCCTTTGGAAATAAGAGTTCAAATATAAAAATTGCATACATAGTTGGTGTACATCCATTGGAATCTAATGCTCATCAAGCAATGTTCGAATCAATAACCCAACATAATTATTCTTTAAAGTATTGTTACTATGTATATCGTGTTAATGTAACAGAAAATGCAAACAACTACAACACGGGTAGGATTAATGGGCAGTTACTGGCAAATAGATTTGTTGTTCCGGATATAACAAGTCACAACTATCAATTAGTCATAGATGTACATTCTAATGTGGGTAACTGGGCACAGAATATATTTCTATTTTCTCCAGTTAATAACAGTAGATCCGAATCAATTGGAATGAATATAACCCATAAACTTCATTGGTTAAAATATTATGTTCCACCAAACCCAACAAGCACAGTTTATGTTACAGAACCAAAATAAACGCAGGAATCCCTGCCATAGTCTATGAAACATATCATAATGATACATATAGTACAATAAAAAATCAGCAGATGAATTTTTATTAACTGTTGATAATCTCACAGTTTAAAATAAAAAAGAAGTTTTTCGTGAGTAAATGGGAAAATCTAGTTTAAATAATACTACTCTCCCAAATTTATCTTTTAAAAAAAAGAATAGAAAAAAATTTAGAATATTTTTTAAACTGATTTTTCAGTTAATTTCTTATTATCTAAACGAATAGAAGAATCAACATTTTTAGATTCCCCTGTATGGTGCGTTTTTTCCCATTTAATATCTTTTCTGGTTAACAAACTCACAAATGTGATAAAAAATAGGGGTATTATATAGAAACAATGCAACCAATATTCTATGCTTCTCACAGCTGTGATTCTAATACTCTTCGAATCGTACCAGACACCAGATATCACCACAGGGAAAAAGGCAACTGTTGCTAAAAATACTATTAGTAATGGTGCTGTAAGGGAAAATTGGATAGAAACAAAATAAAGCACAAATATTATGTATCCAATCATTACAAAACCATTAAGGAGCAGGGTTGAAAGGTAATAAACCGAATCTATCTTTTTGAGTACAGATATATCCGATTGTAGTATTGATTTAAGATATACAAATAAAGTTTCCATGTTGCCCATTGCCCATCTAGTTCTTTGTCTAAAGAATGGTTTCCAATCCTTAACAGCTTCCTGGTATACCACAGACTCACTACAGTAACGGATTTTCCAACCGTGTATCATTAATTTTACACTTATATTCAAATCTTCGGTTAAAGCATATCCATCCCAACCATTATATTCATCAAGAACATCCTTTCGTGTAATTTGACCATTTCCACCTAGAAATGCAGCTCCACCCAGCAGGTCACGTGCTTTTAGAAGTACATCTCCATAAATAGAAAATTCAATATGTTGCAGATTAGTTAAAAGATTTTCATTTTTATTATACATTTTAACCCTGCTCTGGACACCAGCAACTCCCTCTTCATCCATATATGGAACTATCAAATCAAGAAAATCTGGTTCAACAATAGCATCAGAATCAAAAACTGCTATAAGTTCACCATTAGCATGTTTTAAACCATCATTTAACACATATCCCTTTCCTTTTCCTGCATGTGGAGGTTTACGTGTCATAACTTTAAAATTGTCAAATTCATTTTCTAATTTGTTGAGAAGAGCCGCTGTGTTATCATTTGAACCATCATTAATCACTATGACCTCAAAGTTTTTTTTCCCATTTAAACTATAATTAAGATTAGCAAGGGAATGTACACAACCCTCGATGGTGTTCTCTTCATTGTGAGCTGGTACAAGTATGCTTACAAATGGTTTGAATAGATGTGATTCTGAAACTTTATTATTATTAACTTTAAAAATACTTGCAATCGAAAGAACAAGTCCATAAATACCTGAAAAGAATAATAAATACTCCAACCAGGTCATATTTCTACTTATGATCCCATAAAACATCATAGACAGAATCAGTGTGGATGTAACGATAACACCAATTCTTCCCATCTTAATCTCATTTAATTTGGTTGATAGGGATTCTACCTCAGATTCAATTGTTTCTTGATATTTTATATGTTTATGCAAAGCCATTTCTATTGTTGTTTTCAGTTCATCTTCGTTGTAAGGTTTAATTATATATCCATAGGGAGAAGTTTCCCTCGCTCGTTTCAATGTTTTTCTATCACTATAGCTTGTGAGGTATACAACAGGAATAAATAGATCTTCAATAGATTTGGTGACTTGTATACCATCCATATCACCTTTTAACATGATATCCATGAGTATTAAATCTGGATGTAATTTTCTGGCCTTTTCAGTTGCTAAACTTCCAGAAGATACCACTGCAGTAATTTCATATCCTAAATCTTCAAGTTTGCCTGCAATATCCATTGCTGTGATATTTTCATCTTCAACCACCATTATTTGAGGTTTTATCCCATTTAATATGTCTCTTTTAATCTTTTTAGGATTTAAATTATCTTTTTTATCTATTAAATCTTGTTTATAATTTTCAACCTGCTCTTGATCTAATTGATGTTTATTTATGGCCATTTCTACGGTTGTGATCAATTCTTTTTGGTTGTAAGGTTTAACAATGTAGCCATATGCTGGAACTTCAATTGTCCTGTTAAGGGTTATCCTGTCACTATTTGCTGTTAGGTAAACTACAGGTATGTTTAATATAATAATTTTACTGGCTGCTTCAATACCATCCATTGTTCCCCTGAGTGCTATATCCATCAAAACAAGATCAGGCCTTAATTTAACTGCTTCTTTAACAGCATCTTCACCTCGTGAAGTAACAAATGGAACTTCATAACCTGAGGATTCTAAGATATGCTTAATATCCAGAGCTACTGCACTTTCATCCTCTACCAACAATATTTTTTTAACATCCAATATAATCAACACCTCAAAATATATAATATTTATCAGTGTATCAGGAAATAATTCACATGTATAATTGTTTAAATCAATTCCAACTCTAATAACACAGATATTATACTCTTAAAATTAAAATATTCAATATGTGTAATTATAATAAATCCACACCTTCATCCATTATTATTTTATATATATGAAATATAATCACTCCAATAAATAGGGGTGAAATATTTATGTGAAAATATTCACAAAAAAATAGAAAATAACTCTATAAAGTGATATTTCTCTAAAAAATGTTCAAATAATATGCATATCTATACTAGGATATTAATTACAGATTTTAATAATAAACATACCTCAATAATCTATCATGATTAATAATATAAAAATATATATGGAAAGATATACTAACTTATTATCACCAAATAAAATATTTATTAAAAATGGATGGGAATAAATGAGACCTGATACAACCGTTCTTCTAGACGAAAAAAGAGTTTTCAAGCCTGATGTTGAAACAGTGGAAAATGCACATGTAAAGAATTGGGAAATCGAGATTGAAAAGGGTAAAGACATTGAGAAATACTGGGCAGAAAAGGCAGAAGATTTGGACTGGTTCCAAAAATGGGATCAAGTACTAGACGAAAGTAACAAACCATTTTACAAATGGTTCATAAACGGAAAGATTAATTTGGCCTACAACGCCGTTGACAGGTGGATCCACACCAATAAAAGAAATCACGTAGCCATACTATACGTGAATGAAAGGGGCGATGAAAGAAAGTTAACCTACTACGAGCTTTACTGTGAAGTCAATAAAATGGCCAATGCACTTAAAAACTTGGGAGTAAAAAAGGGTGAAACCGTTGCAATGTACCTGCCAATGTGCCCTGAACTCGTAGTTTCAATGTTAGCATGTACCAAAATAGGTGCATTACACAGTGTAGTATACTCAGGTCTAAGTGTTGGTGCATTTGTCGGGAGAATGAACCATGCTGAAGCTAAAATCCTTATAACAGCGGACGGAACTTACAGAAAGGGTAAAATCATAGACCTTAAAAAGATATCCGATGAGGCCATGCTTCAATGTCCAACAATAGAAACTGTTGTGGTTGTACAACACACAGGAAATGAAATAGAAGTTTCTGACTTGAGTGGAAAGGAAATATTCTACGAAAGATTGTTAGAGGGCGAACCCGCAGAATGTGAGCCTGAACCAATGGATGCAGAAGATCCATTATTCGTACTGTATACATCGGGAACTACCGGTAAACCGAAAGGTGTATTACATACAACTGGCGGATACATGGTAGGAGTGTCAACAACACTCAAAAACATCTTCGATATACACGGAAATGATCTATGGTGGTGCACCGGTGATATTGGATGGATCACAGGCCATAGTTACACTGTCTATGGACCATTGTTACTGGGAACAACCACAATAGTCTACGAAGGAGCACCGGACTTCCCAGATCCCGGTACATGGTGGAGTATAATAGAAAAATATGGTGTAACAAAATTTTATACTGCACCTACATCAATCAGACATCTGATGAGGTTTGGAAACAGATACCTAGACTTATATGACATTTCAACACTCAAGATACTCGGAACAGTTGGAGAACCACTAAATCCAGAGGCTTGGATGTGGTTATATAAGACCATAGGTAAAGAAAAAATTCCTATAATAGATACATGGTGGCAAACAGAAACTGGAATGCAATTAATATCTCCCTTACCTTCAGCTTATCTAAAACCAGGATCAGTAAATAAAGCAGTACCTGGTGTAGAAGCAGATATTGTAGATGAAGAAGGTAACCCTGTACCAATTGGAAAGGGTGGATACTTGGTAATAAAAAAACCATGGCCAGCAATGTTCAGGACTCTGTACAAAGATGATGAGAAATACAAGGAGATCTACTGGGATCCAATACCTGGAGTTTACAAGGCAGATGATGTAGCAAGAAGGGATGAAGATGGCTACATCTGGATACAGGGAAGATCAGATGATGTTCTTAAAATAGCAAGTCACAGAATAGGAACAGCAGAAGTTGAATCAGCCTTTGTAAGTCATCCAGCAGTTGCAGAGGCAGCTGTAATTGGAAAATCAGACCCAGTTAAGGGTGAAGTTATTAAAGCCTTTGTAATACTCAGAGAAGGATATGAACTCAAGACAAAACTCATCAAAGAACTTATTCAACATGTAAGATACGAATTAGGACCTGTAGCTGTAATTGGTGAAATTGCACAGGTTGATACTCTCCCACAAACAAGTGGTAAAATTATGAGACGTGTCTTAAGAGCCCAAGAAATGGGAGAAGATTTGAAAGACCTTTAAATCAAAACATTATATTAAATTTGAATCGATTGGTTTATGACCAGATCAATCAATTCCAATATTTTTCTTTTATTTCGGAATTATTAAATTAATATTTTTTTTAAATAAATTAATACTAGAATAATACATATAGTGCTATAGGATATAATAAGCTACATATAGATATTTTATCAGAGTAAGAATTATTTGAATTAGGAAGGTGATTTATTATGAGTACAACACCAGAAAAAAGCACCGAAGAACAAATAATAGATAAATTCGATGGAATTATTTTGAATAAACTTGAAAATAAACTGAGTTTAGATCCAAACGAACAAGACCATGTAACAGATATATTAAAAAATAGTGTTCAAACAGTCCCCACAGCTCCAAAATCAAAATTAGATATTATAGTACCAGAATCAAATGATGTAATAGTGTTTAGTTTAATAATTTTTGCAATTATTATAATCTGGTTTTTTAATAAAAACCCTGTCTTGGTACCGATCGCATCAGCAGCAATTGGTGGTGTAGTAGGATATTTAGTGCCAAAAAGTAGTCAATAAAATGTCCTAGAAGTTAAAGTTCTTGATTTATAAGCTATATTTCCTCTATGAAACAAAAAATTAAAGAAGATCCAAATATTTGGAGGGATACCAAAAAGAATTGAAATATTGGCAGATGGTATATTTGCCATGGGCATGACCCTTCTTGTTTTAAGTCTTAAAGTTCCTAATATCCCCTATCTTGCTACAGATAACCAAATATTAAACAGTCTCCTGTTGATGAACCAAGAATTTTTAATTTATTTCATAAGCTTCTTTCTACTTGTATCTATTGGAGGGTGAATCATACACAGTTCTACTTTATAAAAAAACTGATCAAACTCTTTTATGAATAAATATTACTTGGTAAGTTTTATTGCTCTTATACCAATTTAATCGGGAGTTATGGTTATCTTAAGGTTCTTTTGATAATTTTTGATTTAAATATATTTTTTATAGTTCTTTTATTTAATTTAAACTGATATTATGCCGATATAAAAGATCTAATTGACCCTGATAGCAGATCGTAATATGATAAAATTTCGGGAAAAATACAATTTCGCACTCCATTTAATTGCTTTAATTGCAATAACATTGACATTAAAAGTTATTTAGGTCTGTTTAAGTTCGAATTTTTAATGTATTATACAAGTATNNATAGTGCTATTTCAATGTAAAAAGAAAATTATCAGTATATAAAAAAAATAGTATTATATTTAATGAAAAATTTATTCATTTGAAAGTAGTTTTTTTTCAAACTTTTTCTTTGAATCTGACTTCTTTTCAAGTTTCAGAACATCTTTGTATATCTGACCCCAAATTTCATCTTTAATATCCTGATCAGAATTAGTATTAATCTCCTTACACCTTTTTTCAAGATTATCAATCTCATTCTGATATTCCATATCCACATATTTCTTATTTAATTCTTCTAATTTTTTTTCGATTCTTTTTGTGTCAGATTTCAGATATTTAAATTCCATAACTATGACCCCAAATAAAAAAATTTTATTACTACATATAATCTATTAGTTTTCATTAATGAAATTATGCAGAAGTTATATTATCATTGAGTTTTTTTTCTTAAAACTTAAAGATCCACCACATTCACAAGATTCAAAATCTTCAAGAGACTCTCCTTTTTGAAGTTCATAGTATCCATTACATTCATTACAGACTAAATAACCTGAATAACGTTCTTTTTTGGTTATTTTACCCTCAAAATTTTCCATTAATCCAGATATTCTATTATTTGTATTGTCCAATATTATTTTAAACCCTTCATCTAACCTTCATCTTTTATTAGTTGTTCTATCTGTTTTTTCCCACTAATGGCCCTGTTAGCTAATTCTTCAATAATATCTTCAATACTATCAGAATTTGAATTTCTATCGCTCCTTCTACTTCTATTGTACATTTCAATTAATTTCTGTTCACAGTCTTTACAAATATTTTTACCATTATAAATTACTTACAGTCTCCACATAAAGATTTTGAACAACCCATACAAACTGCTGCTGCTTCTTCTGGGTGTAGTTCGCATTGCATTTATTATCTCCCTCAATTCAAAAATAATGATTATATTTCAAGTTTATGACCTTTTATTACATCTACTTTAGGAAGTTTGATAATTAGTAGATCATTACTGAATTCAGCTTCAGCATTCTCAGGGATTACAGTTGTATGTAGAATAATGTCTTTATTTAATGTACCACGATGTATTCCCCTTCGTACACAATCCCTCCCATTAAAATGAAATGTTGTTAAAAATGAGTATATCAATTATTATAATATAATTCTATGTATAATTCTTGTAAATTAAGCTAAATATTGGTTAATTAGATATTTTTTTAATTAAATTAAAATAAATAAAGAATATAAGTTTAACAATTCCATGAACATGATATGGGGTTTGTATTGGGGGGTGTCAAATGGTTTCAAATCAAGAACTTAAAGAAAGACTTCATGAAACAAAGTCAGGATTAAATCGTAAAGGATATCTGGTGTGTGATACATGTAAAGGTTCGTATAAATTAGAAGCTGGAGAAAAACCAGAAGATTACAGTCCTGAATGTGAATGTGGCGGGAAATTAACCTACAATAGGAATATTTCATCCTCAAATAAAAATACTAGATTAAAGAATATAATAATAGTTGGTTCGGTCAGTTTTGTCATAGCCATTCTTTTAGCNNCACTCTTGTATTTAGGGTATATGGAGAGCCAGTTTTCATCAGTTAATAAAAATGTTGGAACATCTACAAATTATGATCAACTTAATACCATTACATTATCGTATGATGCATTACAGAACCAATATCAATATCTTGGAACCAGTGTATATAGCTCTAAAAATATCGCATTGAAATCTGCATATTCAAATGCTCAACTACAACTTGAAAATACTAATACCACAATATCTAATGCGAACAGTGCATTATCAACGGGCCAACCAAGTAATGAAGTCAATAAGAGAATAAATGTTGCTCAAGCACAGCTTCTTATTGCACAAAAAAGTCTGAATAATGTTACTTCAATGATGTAACAAAAGACAGTATTATATTTTTTAAAGTGTTATACACAATTCAAAATCTTTTATAATATCTTTATGGATTGTCCATTGGTTGCAGAGAATAACTATACCTGTATCAGTTGCTGTTCTTTGTAACCGTCCAATTTGTTGTAATGTTTTAAGTCTATATTCTTCCTGTTCAATATCGTGCACTCCACGTTGCTCAAGGCCATTCCATGTTTTACGAATTTTATTTGGAATATTGCTCTTGGTACCAGGGTGATATTTATCCTCTTCGTTACGCGGCACATATGGTGATCTTCCAATAACCACCACTTCCAATTCTTCACCGGGGAAATCTATGCCTTCATGTAAACTGCTTCCAATAATACATCCACCAGTTTCGATGAACCTTTTTTTTATATGTTGTTTGGTTTCTGTATTATTCAGTCCTTCATGAAAATTGTATACTGGTTGTTTATATCCCACATCCTTCAGTGCCATTACCATATTTTTACACTGCCATATAGCATTGAAATGTATCATGGTGTTTCGAGATTCATTTACTAAAAACTTTAAAAGTGGACTGTAACTATGCTTAAAATCCTTATAATCACGACTGTTACGATAATTAATAATGCTTAAACTATGGGGTGCTTTTTTAATTATTTTAGATTCATCAAACCGATATTTTTTAGGTGTTTCATAGATATGGTCCATATCCATTCCAGTGATCTTTCCAATTAATTTTAGTCGTTTTTCTTCATTATATTGAGGATAGTGTATTGTTCCACTCATCATAAGATGTTGGGGTGCTGCTTCCATAAAAGTTGATCTGCTAAGAGTGGTATAATCCACTGGAATAACCCGTATACATTGTTCACGCTGGTTTTCTGAGGTTATCTTTTCATACTTTTCTGCTGGTAAATATTCATATTGTATACGATAGTGAAGTTGAGTTTCCAACCGTTCTATCCATCTTTTCTTGTAAATATCTTCCTTTGTATTATATTTTTCTGAATATGGGATTAATTCTGTTTTTATTGCTTCTAATGGTATTTCTGTATTCTGGAAATATTTGTATATGGTTTGTGATAGATCTTCATCTATTATTCTACATGCACGTGTATGGTTGTATTCAATACCAGTCATTTCCCTTATGATATCCTGGAACTTGTGTGATTCATCCCATATTATCAGTGGACAACCCCACTGTAATGCGGGCCTTATTTTTATCAATGCAAGCATCATATGATAGTTGGTTACAACAACCTTGTAATCCATAAATGTGTTGATTTTTTTACTGTATTCACATGAATCCTTGGTTTTACTATAATTATGTTCACATGGAGCATTGGGTTTATGTATACATAATTCAGCTGTTACATCCGGATTAGCCTTACATTTATATTCATTTTTACCTGCAAGTAACATAACATCTTCCAAGTTTCCATAATCTCTTTCATATTGTTTCATTAAATCTTTAGTAGGTGTAACAACAAATACAGTACCAGGCCGTTCTAAATTGATTCCTATTTGAATTGCAATTAAACTTTTACCAATACCTGTTGGTGCATCGGCAATAATATTTCGATCGCTATGCTTAATAAAATAGTTGAAGAAATGCAATTGGTTTTCGCGGAAAACACTGTTATGTACTTCTTTTGCTATATTTCGCATAGTGAATTGGTTTAAGCATTTAAATTCCTTAAGAGTTCTTATTTTCATATTAATTAAATCAATTTAAAACGCTTCCTATAATTATTAATTGTATTATTAAACTTTGAAATATTAATAATTTATCAATATTAAAATCAGAAATTTTATTTCATACAATTGAGATAATAATAAAATACTAGTCAATAAATGTATTTTTAAGTTGAAATGAATGGATATGTACTTTTTATATATAATAGGAGATGGGATATTTGACTAAAATTAATTTGTTGGAAGAACCTGAAAAACATGAAATTATCATTGACCAAGTCTTTGATGCACCTATTGAATCTATGTGGAATGCTTGGACTAAACCAGAACAGATAGCTAAATGGTTTAATAGTGCATGTCTTGATATAGATGTGATTGAGTTTGATGTACGTCCAAATGGACACTTCCGATTCTCTATTCCAAATCCTGATAGCAAACAAATTTTGGGTGAGTATACAGGAACTTATGTTACAGTACTATCACCCTACGAGCTATCCTTTGATGTAAAGGACTTTTCAATAAATAAAAATCCCAATGGGATATCAGCATCTTTCAAGACCCTGTTTGAGTCTGTTGGTAAACAAACACTATTAAGACTTATAATAAAATTAGAAGACGAAAATTACAGTGAAATTATTACAACTGGATGGACTCAGTCATTTGAAAATCTTGCTTCATATTTGAAAAATAATTATTAACCGCCCAACATTGGAGTTAGATATCAAATATTTATTTTATACTAAAAAAAGAGATTTTATGAGAATTTTATTCCCATATATTAGATGCGTAATAGGCGTTCAGCATTACCGTGTGCTATTTTTTCTTTATCTGCTTTGCTTACTGGGAGTTGATTTAAAAATTTCCTTGTATCTTCCATTGGTATAAATGGATAATCTGTTGAAAACATGATACGATCAACACCCATCTCCAAAAATAGATTTAGGAATGTTTGGTTATAATTCAATCCACTGAATGTGTAATTAATATTCTTCTGGAGATATGTGCTAACAGGGTGTTCAAGATTAATTGTTTCTTGAGGTAAAGAATCATCTATTCTTTGTTGCATGAATGGAAGTCCTTCACCCATGTGACCAATAATAAATTGTAGATCTGGATATTGGTCGAATACTCCACCTAGAATGATTCTTAAAATGTGTAAAGCAGTTTCAATATGCCAACCCCATGCATTACGTGCTAAAAGAGTTGATACTTCCTGTGAGAAATTACCAGTATATGAAGCTTCAATAACAGATTTTGGAGGCAGTGTTGGATGAAGATATATTGGAACTTTCAAATTCTCTGCACGTTCAAGTATGGGCCAAAAGAATTCATCATCCAGATATCGGCCATTGGTATGACCATTGATTATCGCACCCTTAAAATCATGTTCCTTGACCATGCGTTCTAATTCATCAGAAGCCGTATCTGGAACAACAGTTGGTAAAGTTGCAAATCCGGCTAAACGTGTAGGATTCCTTTTTATTGCACTGGCAATATAGTCATTTGCATCTTTTGATATTTCTACAGCCATAGATGCTTCCATTTGTTCTACACCTGGAGAGAATAATGATAATACTTGGACATCTATTCCTGCCTGATCCATCGCATCGATTCTGCCTTTGTCAACATCTATGAGTTGTTTTATAAGTTTAGCAAATCCTTCCGGAGCTTCTGAAGGATCGGATTTCATCATTTCTGCTTGAACCTGCATGAATTTAGGGGTTGCATAAGTTTCTTCAAGTGCAATGGTCCGAATTTTATTCTGATTTTTAAATTGTGTTAAATCATTAGATTCATCGTTCAATTTATACCCTCCACAATAATCCACTATTTTGAAATTAATTTTCCAACTGATCTTTCTTAATACAATTCTTTTTTACATCAATGCACTAACCTAAATGGGAAACTTCTATCCTATAATCTAATGTATATATTTACTTTTGTGAACTATAAAATTTGCCCATTATATCCAAACTAATTGTTACACTTTAAAGGATATTGATGAATTTTAAGAATGATTAACTATTAACCGATTTAGAATCCTTATCACCATATATCAGCTTAGATTTTATTATTACTCTAGAATAGGTAATTATATTAATAAAAGGTTGTTATGATTAAATAGTAACTGAAATAACTATCTATTTAATTAAAATATATTATGTTCATATTGATAATAAAAAATATTTTATAATACATTAGAAGATATTTAAAATGTAGAGTTACTAATTTTTATAACATAGTTTTAATTTATATTAAAGGGGCAAAGATTCAATGGATTTTAAACTAATATTAGGTCTTGGCAAACCCGACATTAAGAAAATGGAACGGGAAAAAGATATTAAAGGGTTAATAAGGGCTATGGGCTATGATAATGACGAATATATCCGTAAAGAAGCGGCATTTGCTCTTGGTAAAATCACCGATTCACAATCACCCATATACACTATAAAAAATGAAAATACACCGTTAGAAGATACATCAAATGAATCATTGAACAATCTTAGCTTAGAAAAACTTATAACTTCGTTGAAAGATAATAATTGGGGTATTCGAATGAATGCAGCAAAAACTCTTGTTGAAATTGGAGAACCTGCAGTTGAAAACCTAATAAATTCATTAGAGGATAATGATTGGCAGGTAAGATGGTATGCAGCAGAAATTCTTGGTGAAATAGGCGATGTCCGTGGTATAAAACCATTGATAAAACTTTTAAATGATAACAATAATGGGGTGCAGAGTAATTCTTCGATTGCTCTTATTAAAATAGGAAAACCCTGTGTTGATATTCTTATTGATAACTTAAACAGTAAAGAATGGCAAATAAGAGAACATATAACAGAAATTCTTGGTGAAATAGGCGATGTCCGTAGTATAGAACCACTCACAAAATCATTGAACGATAAAAATGGTGATGTACGTATGGCTGCTGAGATATCTATTGAAAAAATTAATAACAAAGAATGAATGTTATATTATATTATGATCTGAGTTTACAATGATGTTATCTTAAAATTTAGATGAATTATCAAATTGTTATTGTAAATGTGGGAGGGGTTATTAATTGCTATACAGAAATTTTGGGAAAACAAATGAAAAGGTTTCGATTTTAGGATTTGGTGCTATGCGTCTACCAACAATGGAGAATGATCCAACCAAAATTGATGAAAAAGAAGCCATTAAGATGATCCATTACTCCATTGATCACGGAGTGAATTTTATAGATACTGCATATCCCTATGGCGGATTTGACATGTATCAAGGTGGGCAGAGTGAACCCATTATTGCTAAAGCCTTAAAAGATGGATATAGGGAAAAGGTTAACATATCTACCAAACTCCCCACATGGATAATAGAAACCCGGGAAGATATGGATAAATATTTAGACAAACAACTGGAACGTCTTGAAACAGATGTTATAGATTTTTATCTTATTCATGGTGTTACAAAAACCTATTGGGAAAAATTGAAAGAACTTGGTTTTGAAGAATTCCTAAACAATTCAATTGAAGATGGAAAAATAAAATATGCAGGATTTTCATTCCATGATCGTGTTGAACTCTTTAAAGAAGTTGTTGATGAGTATGACTGGTCTTTCTGTTTAATACAGTACAATTATTTAGATGAAAATTACCAGGCCGGAAAGGAAGGTTTAGAATATGCCTTTAATAAGGGTTTAGGTGTGGCAACCATGGAACCTTTAAAAGGTGGGCAGATAGCTGTAAATATTCCTGATGAAATAAAAGATACATTTGAAGAGGCTGTTGTTAAAAGAACACCTGCTGAATGGGCTTTAAGATGGGTATGGAACCATCCGGAGGTATCTGTTGTTTTAAGTGGAATGAGTACCATGGAGGATGTGAAGGAAAATATAAGAATCTCATCGGATGCTCAGTCCAATTCATTATCTAAAAAAGAGTTAATTGTAATAGACCATGCTAAAAAGGTTTTTAATGATAAATTAGAGATTGGTTGTACAGGTTGTGGCTACTGTTTACCATGTCCTCAAGGAGTGGATATTCCTGAAAACTTTGCAAAATACAATGATTATCACCTGTTTGGAACCCCAGAAACAAAGGAACGTTTTAAATTTGGATACGAAATGGGTCTTTTAAATGGTGAAAGGGCATCGGCATGTACCGAATGTGGAGAATGTGAAGAACGTTGCACACAAGAAATTCAAATAATGAAGGAATTAAAAAAGGTTAAAAAGTTATATGAAACTTAATATCTAAAAACTGTTTATTTAAATATTAATAAAGTAAATCTAATTTGTTTAATTGGCTAGATTAATGCCGATTAAATTCTACTTATTTTAACGTCATAAATTTTTATTTTTTAATTCCAGCTACAAAACAAAATATGTAAATTTTGTGGGAATAGATCAAATACGTTCCTTGTAAATGGATTCTTTAAAAATGATACTAAATCGAGTCCCATTTTCTCTGTTGATCGTAATTTTACCGTCTATCTGTTCTGTTAAACTGTTTACCAACATCAAACCAAGTGTTTTTGTATTGTTTATATCAAATTCGTTGGGTAATCCAATACCATTATCACTAACAATCAGTTCATAATTATCCTGCTTAGATCTTAGTGATACAAAAATTTCTCCCATCATCCCATCTGGAAATGCATATTTTAAACTGTTAGATACAAGTTCGCTTATTATTAAACCGCAAGGAACAGCTGTTTCCATGTTTAAACTTATCATATCTATTTCGAGTTTTGGTTTGATGGTGTCTTCAACATTGTACGAATAAAATAAGTTAGATACCAGATTATTAATATAATTAACAAAATTTATTCGAGTAAGATCTTCAGACATGTACAATTTATCATGGATCATTGCCATGGATTTAACCCTGTTCTGGCTCTCTTTCAAGACATCAACAGCTTTTCCATCGTCAACATATTTTATCTGAAGATTTAACAAGCTTGATGTTATCTGCATATTATTTTTAACTCTATGATGTATCTCCTGAAGAAGGGTATTTTTTTCAACTAAAGAAGATTTAATCTCATTTTCAGCTATTTTACGTTGAGTAATGTCACCACCAATAGCAAGAATATATAAAATATCCCCATTATCCGTAATTGCTTTTAAATGGATTAAAACATAACTAATATTACCCTCTGTGTCTCTAAAATGAGATTCAAAAGGTTCTACATATTCTCCATTTAATAGACTCTTAATTTTAGAATAATACTCTCCCAAATCTTCCTTGGGTATTATCTCTATTTGTGAAAAATTTTTACCAATAATATCTTCCTTTGCTAAACCTATTATGTGGGTTATGGTATTGTTAACATCGAGGATAGTGCCATCCTTTCCTAAAATCATGTTGAAATAGGGATCTTCTTCAAAGAGCATTCTATATTTCTCTTCACTTTTACGTAGTAGATTCATGATATCAACTGTAACAACTACTACAACAACAACAATTACAACATATCAATTAGCATCTTATATAATGGTATAATTGTAATTTTATTGATTGTTCTATGGATAATAATGAGATATAAGCAGAAGAATAAGAAGGCATGAATGCTATTTTTTATGTTATTCAATAATAATTCTTTGATTAAACAATCTTTTTTTTTATTTATAAATTATTTTTGAGTTTTTGAATGGAAAATTACAATTAAAAGAAGCCATAAATAATAATTATGTTACATAAACCATTAAAAGACATATAAATACTGTAAATCCATTAAAAGAGATGGAGGGGTTATAAAATGATGGTAAAAAATATAGCAATAGCTGTAGAAAATATGGAAAAATCAGCCAAATTTTATACAGATGTTTTGGGAATGGAAGAGGTAAGACGTTTCAGCCCCCAGCCTGGTTTGAACATTGTACTGTTTAAAGGTGAAGGTGAAGCCATGATAGAACTTATTGAAAATGAAAATAATAAAAAAGGACTGTTCTTGATTGGTATGGCTGTTGAGGATATGGATACTGAGATCGCAAACTTAAAGGCTAAAGGAATTGAATTAACACGTGGACCATTAGGTAAACCCGGCGGTCCCAGAGTTGCCTTTTTGGATGGCCCTGATGGTGTTGAAATTGAATTAATTGAAAATATGGGATAAATAAGTTAATTTATATTTTAGATGGGGTTATGATTGGAATGGATATCATCAAACATGACCCTATTATTTATTTGTTTTAATTTGATTATAAAATTTTTTTCTATTAGTTTGATATCAGATAAAATATCTTTCATATTCCTATAAACTGTATTGTTTCTTTTTCTAAGATTTTTTATTAATCATGAACTTATTGAAATTGATTTATTTGATTTTATATAGAAGAATCTCTAGATAAAGTGATTAATAATAAAAATCATGGGGGTATAATAATGAATATTGGGGAAATAATTAACGATTCAATCAAATATCCTTTAAGTAATAAAAGAACCTTCCTATTTTTGGGTTTGATAGTAATATTAGGTGATTTATATAGTATTCTTGGATCAACAACACATAATAGTTTTTAGGTATTTTAGCTTTAATATTTGCTTTTGTGAGATCAGGTTATCTACTTCGTATAATGGAATTCTCAACAACAAATAATAATATACTCCCTAAGTTAAATAGATGGAAAGATCTTTTTGTCAATGGATTAAAAGTGATTGTAGTGACTCTGGTTTATGTGATTCCTATATTAATAATAGTAGTCCCTTTGAGCATGATAATTGCAATCACATCCATTAGTTCTGGGACTAATCTGGCTGATACCAATATGTTTAAAACATTTGGCCTTGTTTCAATTATTGTTGGACTGTATATGGTAATTATATATCCAATATTGTTCATGTCGTTAGCTAACATGGCTAAAAATGGGAATAATATTGATAAATCATTTAAATTCAATGTAATAAAAAATACTATTTCCAATGTTGGATTGGGCAACTTTGTTATCTGGTATATTTTCACAGGATTAATATTCGTGTTCTTGTTTATAGTTGGATTGGGATTATCAAGCATTTTCAATTTGGTCCACTTCAAATTCATTGGAGATTTACTTGCATCATTAACTGTAACTCCCTTTGCAATGATATTCCTTTACAGATCTGCATCATTAATATACCTAAATGGATCTCAAGTTAAGACTTAGATTAAATAGAATATTAGAAACTCTATCAGAATTAATGAATAATAGTGAAATAATGATAATTCAATAATTATAGGGCAAAATTAATACTTTAAAGCATCCTAATACTGAAATCCCTAAACTAAATTCATTGATCAATCATTTAATCTTTTTCACTCATAAGATATCCTCTTAATTCGATTGGAAGGTGTTAAAAATCTGTAAATAAATGTATTTTAAAACTTGTTCATGTATGAATAATTATAAAAGTTAAGTAAATTAATCTAAGTTAAAAACTGTATGAATATATTTTTCGGGTGAAAAGTCATGGATTTATTAACGCATTTTCTAGTACCATATATTATCTTAACAGCTGTAAAGAGTAAAAATAAACTTGCCGGAGCTTTTGGTGGTATTTCACCCGATTTTGATACTATTTTTGTTGCGTGGATAGGAATATTATCACCGAATTTATTTATATTTTCACATCGAGGTATTACACATTCATTTATCTTTGGATTTGTAACATCAACAATCTTCCTGTATGTAATATCAAGAAAACAAGTGAATGAATTTATCGGCAACATTATAAAACGTGACATAACTGTAAAATTTACTTATACTACAATTGCAATAGCATATTTTGGTGTTTTAACCCATTTACTCCTTGATTATTTGACTACCTTGGGTATACCATTGTTCTTTCCATTTTCAATTACAAGATACGCATTAAACCTATATCAATCATTGGACCTCATAACCATCATATTAGCAGCTATTGTAATGCTCATAATTTATATGAAAATAAATTACAAGTATAAAAAAGCTGCAATGGCTATTTTTATGATTATATTAATATCATTTGGTGGTTTAAGAGCATATGAAAAGATTAATATTCTTGATGACGAAACTCCAACCCTAAATGGAAATTACAATCAGGTAGCACTTTATCCTACCAGTAATATTTTTGTATGGGATGTTGTAAAAAGTAATTCACAAAACAGTAGTTACATTGTTTCACAGTACAATGGATGGTCCAATCAAGAATCGAATATTCAAACATTCTACACCCCTTCGGTTGAAAATGGAAATTATAGTGCAGGGTTAAATGCTATAAAAATTGCTGACACCCTACCCGTTGTGAAACAATTTAAATGGAATTCATATTATACAATAGTAAACGCAAGGTACGACTCAACTAAATGGGATGTCACCTATTCAGATATTATAAATTCATACACAGCAAATAACCTAACAGTTACAGTACCATAAATATTTATTTCTATTATTTTTTTTATTTTTAAACATAAATTTATATCAGAACATACATTTTTATAATAAAAAAAATTTTGAATCATTTATGTTTCGAATAATGAGGATAATATAATGAAGAAACTGACCATAAACACTCTATTATTGACCAGTTTACTAAGCAGGCTACGCCATTTGTAGAATTGAAATTTCACTCAAATGAATCTGAATTCCAGTTGATGTATGAACTTAGTGAGGTTAATAAAAATGATACAGTGCTGGATATTGCATGTGGACCTGTACTTGTGACAACTGCATTTGCAACAAAGGCTAAACATGTTACTGGAATAGACATTACCCCAGCAATGATTGATAAGGCAAAGGAAATCCAGAAAGATAAAAAATTGGAAAATATATCCTGGAAAATTGGAGATGCCACAAATTTACCATTTGATGATGAATCATTCTCAATTGTCATTACCAGATATTCATTCCACCATTATTGAACCAAAAATTGTTTTTAAGGAAATGAAGAGAGTCTGTAAAAAACATGGAACAATAATGGTTGTTGATGGGCTATTCCTCCTGAAAAAAGAGAAGCTTATGATCATCTTGAAAAACTCAGAGATCCTTCACATACCCACGCTTGCACTTTAGAAGAAATGTTGGATATTGCAAATAAATTAGAGATTACCAACATTAAAACACAATGGTACACACTAGAAGCTGAGTTAGAAAAACAGATTAAAGCATCTTTTCCAAATCCTGGAGACGATAAGAAGATCAGACAACTTGTAAGGGAAGATATTGGTAAGAACAATCTTGGAATTAGTGCACATTTAATTGATGATTCAATCCATTTTGACTATCCAACTGTCATTCTAGTAGGAAAGAAGTGCAAATAGTTTATAGGAATCTATTTTAACCATTAAAATATTTTTTTTCATCTATGTGGAATTATCACTATTTTTAGCCACAATCTATTATGGATACCCCAATAGCTAAAAAAAATGAAAATAATATTAAATAAAATTATTTAATATTTGTAATTGCTTGGGATCCTAATTTTTTAATATCTCCACTCTGGGAATATTGGTATAGATTCACATATGATGGAGCTGACTCATTGCATTTTTGAGGTATAACAACCACAAATGTCATGGTACACTTATTTTTGTCTATCCATGTACCTGAATTTACATAGACATTTTTTTCCTGTTTATCATTTAAGGAAGTCATGATACGTGCTTCATGGGAATGGCCAAATATCACAATTCTCTTATCAGAATTTGGATTGTTAAAAAACTGGATACCCGATTGATCATCTAGAAAACTTGCAAATGCTCCTCTAAGAACTGCATCTTCTATTGGAATCTTAACATGCACTAAATTACTTTTTTGCCTTTCATCCCAATTTTCAATAATTCCATCGAATAGATTTACCTTGATAATGTCATCACCAGATTCTTGATATGGTAGAACATCATTTATTGCATAGGAATCTGTGAATCCATCTATACTTGTGTGTATGATCTTTTCATCGAGTCCGTCATTTACTGGAAAATCTGTTACTAAACCCTTCCATACATTCCAATAAAGGAAGTAACGATATTGATCCACTCCTAGTCCATTTTTAGTAACCACAGGCAAATCCTCATCTCTTTTTGGCCGACCTTGCATAACAGAACTGGTTGCCATTCTTGTAAAGAAATATCCTGGAGGTAATATCGAATCTGTCTTGGTTATATGCCTGTTTGAAGGATCTGGTGCACAATAAAAGTTATACCTATGTCCATGTTCAATTATTAATTCAGGAATATCTTCTGGAGTATAGGATCCCAATCCTTTAACATCACGAGTCTGACTCACTCCAGGCATGATGCTTTGAATATCATCTTGATCTATTAAAATATCATGATTACCTGGTACATAAGTCACTTTCACATTATTATCTTTTATTATATTATTAAAAGCATCTATAACCGGTTTATTGTTAAATGCCACAGATTTAACGAAATCCTTCTGAGTTTTTCCATTAAATGTATTTTTATTCATTGGAATAAACCATTCATCGATCAGATCACCTGCAATAACCAATTCTTTTACATTAGGTGAAGCTCGAACTTGGTTTAGGAAACTAACCAATGGTTCTCTATTTTTCGTAATTTCTGAATAGGTGTCATTTGCACCTAAATGTATATCACTTATACAGACCACAAGCGACCTTTTATCATTTAAATCAGAAATACCCTCGGAATCCAGATTAAATGAATAATCTACAGCAAAATAATTGTTAAATTCTTCATTTAATGATTTCCCACCCACTGATCTTAGATTTTTTATTGAAAGTTTATATTCTTCACCTTCTGTAAACTTTAAATTATCGGATTTACGGATATTGATGGCTTTTAGAGAATTTCCAATTTTATCAATTATAATATCCTCTTCTATTTCATTGTTATCAGCGGTAATTTTATAGAGTTTCAATCCATCTGAAACAGTAGACATATCCAAATCTTCATTAAAAACCAGATTTAAGCTACTTTTATTATCTATAACAGAGGGATCTCCTATCTTATCCGAGAAAGGAATATCTATTTTTACATTTAGCAATGAACTATTAGTATTCTTTGAATCCAATATATAACCTCCTTTAATATAATTTAAAAGATATTTACAAGTTTTACAGTCTGATAAACATATATTTTATCCAATAAAGATATCTTATGGATCAGTTTATTTTAACATGCCTATTTGTATTTTGAATGGATTCACTTCGATATAAAGTAGCTGGGAACTAATGTGATAAATATCACTAAAATGTTATACATTCTCTATCAGAGAGTCAAGGTATAGATTGAAATCAATAGTTTTGATAGCATACACCGTACTATAGGTATAGATAATAGATAAGTATAAAAATATAAAATAACCGATTTATTGACAAGTAAAAAAAAAAATCACAATAGATATAATTAATATTCTTTTTGAATTATTTTAACGCGGGTAAAAGGAAATAAAGAGTTATTACCCAGAGAAAAATGGTTCCTATTGGTCTTAGAAGGGTATTCATTACAAATTTCTCCTTTAGACCAGTATATAGATGGTTTATTGCACTGAAAGTAAATAACATCAATAAAACCATGTATATTGCCACATAAGAATAGAATCCCCAGTTCATTAACCAAACAATTAACATAACCACGACTATAGCTAAAAAGTGCATTCGGGATTGTCTAGAAAACATCTCAAAAAACCAACAATAATCAATATAAAAATGTTAACACATGAAAATTATCCAAATATCAAAAATAAATATCAAAATGACCAATAAGGTTTACTTAAACACAAATACCTTGATATTTTTTATCAAATAAAAAAAAATTTAGATTTATATAAACTTATTTTTCGATTGGTAAATTATTTATTTTCCTTTTAAGAAACTAATATACGAGAAATTATTAAAAAATTGGATGTGATAAAATGCCTATGGTACAAATAAATGTCTGGAAAGGTTTTGAACAAGAAAAGATTGATTATTTAATTAAAAATATCACTAAAGTATTTGTTGAAGTAGATGTACCTGCACAAGCAGTGGAAATCCTAATAAACGAGGTTCCAAAATCTCATTGGGGAGTGGGTGGAGAATCTTGTTCTGTAAAATTTAAGGGTATAGGTCCTGAGGAATAAAATTTTATAATTTTTTAATTTTTCCCTTTTTTTAAATATATCAAAAACTTTATTTTTATCAAAAAATGATTTTATTTTATCTCATTACTTGTTTTTGATTTGATTCTATTGATCTCAATTTCGTATCCTCCAGATTAAAATATTCTCATGTTACACTTCTATAAATAATACTAGTTTCTAAAATAGATTTAATATGTCTTGGAGGAATATTTTTTGGAAAATGATAATAATGCCAGTAAAATAGGTTGGATGGCCCTTATACTTGTTGCTCTATCTTCATTCATCATTGCACTCGATTCAACTTTTATGAACGTAGCCATAACCAACCTTGTGGTGGATCTACACACTACTGTATCTGCTATACAGATAATTATTACAGTCTATGCACTTACAATGGCTTCACTAATGCTTTTAGGGGGTAAGATGCAGGATGTTGTGGGCAGAAAAAAAGCATTCCTTATTGGTGCTGCCGTCTATGGAATTGGAACAACCGTAGCTGCTTTAAGTATTAATGCAACTATGCTTCTTATAGGATGGTCTATCCTGGAAGGAATAGGAGCTGCTCTTATGACGCCTGCTACAGCATCCATCATAACAGGAACATACAGTGGAAAAAACCGTGCATTTGCAATTGGAATATGGACAGCAGTTGCAAGTGTTGGTGCAGCAGTAGGTCCATTGATAGGAGGATTTTTAACCACCTTCTTCAGCTGGAGATGGGGATTTGGACTTGAACTGGTCATAGTAATATTTGTACTGGCATTATCCCATAGAATAAAATACTTCCCTCCAACCATGAAACTTTCGGACCTTGATAAATTAAGCGTGGTTCTATCTTCATTTGGAATACTTATCTTCGTTCTTGGAATTTTAAGTCTTAATACCCCTAAAAATTGGGAATTCTCATTAGTTATGATGGTAGTTGGAATTATACTTTTATTAATATTCTATTTAAGGGAGAAAAAGATAATAAACAGGAATGAATTACCATTTACAGATATTAGACTGTTTAAGGATAGGAATTTTACCTTAGGAAGTCTTACCAGAATGATTATGCAGTTAGCTCTTGCAGGGGCTGTTTTCGTTTTACCTGTCTTTTTGCAGCAAGTAACAGGTTCAAATGCATTTACAACCGGACTTGCTATTTTACCTTTGACCATAGGACTTTTAGTCTTTGCAATTGCATCATCCAGACTATCTAACAGGATTGCACCCCACTACCTTGTATCAATAGGTTTTCTAATTGCTCTTGTTGGCAGTTTCTTTTTGAGCTTCCAGTTCAATTTAAACACCCATATAACCGATATAATCCCCGGAACTTTACTTATTGGTATAGGATTAGGTTTGGCACTTCCAATAACTGGTAATATTGTATTATCATCTGCAAAAGCTGATAAACAATCCGATGCTTCTGGAATATTATCTACAAGTGCAAGTCTAGGAACATCACTGGGTACTGCCATTATAGGTATTGTTCTCATACTTGGAATTATAAACGGAATAAACACCGCAGTTGATCAAACATTTCCAAACGAATTCAGCAAAGACCAAATAACGCAAAACCTGACTCAGTATGATGAAAAAATGAAAACAACCAATATAACGGGCCTTAAAAATAATCAAACCTTGCTTGCGTACACAATTGTAAATACAACCGTTAAAAATGCTATGAAAACTACATTTGACTTTGTAACAGTGATATTCTTTATTGGCTTCTTAATTTCACTCTTTATAAAGCCTTTGAAGGGAAAAAATGTGAAGAAGAGCAAATAATAAAATTGAAAGTAATTTCAACTATCCAATATTTATTTTTTCATAACCATATAGTTTATAAAAGTGAACCATTTATATGCATAACCATGATTTTTTTTATTTCTAAGAGGCGATAAATTTTGCAAATGAGACAAACAAATAATGGTAGCAACATCTCTGTGTTGGGATTTGGTGCATGAGACTTCCAACTAAAGATGGTTTAATTGATAAGGATAAGGCAAAGGAATTGATATATTATGCAATTGATCACGGTGTTAATTTCATAGATACCGCTCTTTATTATCATGATGGATATAGTGAATCATTTTTAGGTGAAATACTTCAAGATGGTTATCGAGATAAAGTAAAAATCTGTACTAAAGTACCATCATGGGCAGTAAAAAATTATGAGGATCTAGGAAAGTATCTTAACACACAACTTGAAAAACTCAAAACGAAATGTATTGATTATTATTTTATCCATAATCTATCAGAGGAAAGTTTCATTAGGCTTAAAGAATTAGGAATACTAGAATTTTTAGAAAATGCTCAAAAAGAAGGAAAAATTAAATATATTGGATTTTCATTCCATGATAATAAAGAGGCTTTTAAAAAGATTGTGGATGCTTACCCTTGGGATGCGTGTCTTATTCAGTATAACTTTTTAGATACAAATTCACAAGCAGGAACAGAAGGTTTAGAATATGCATCCAATAGTGGGATTACAATATTTATTATGGGACCATTAAAGGGTGGAATTCTAGCAGAAACACCTGAAAAGGTTAGGGAAATCTGGAATAAATCAAATGTTAAAAGAACTCCAGCTGAATGGGCTTTAAGATGGGTTATTAACCATTCTGAAATTACATGTGTCTTTTCAGGGATGGGATCACTGAAACAGGTAAAGGAAAATATTAAGGTGACAAATGAAACTTTACCAGAATCCATTTCACATCATGATATGGAATTATATGACAATGTTAAGGATATTTATCAAGATCAGTTAAAGGTAGAGTGCACAGAATGTGGATATTGTATGCCATGTCCTAGTGGAGTGGATATACCGCAATGTTTTACGTTATACAATCAAAAACATATGTATAACAATAATGCTCCATCTTATTTGTATTTAACTGCTTTAGGTGAGGTAACAAGCGATAATCAATCATATGCAGGATTATGTGATGGTTGTGGTATTGTATCAAGATATGTCCTCAAAAATTGGATGTGCCATTACTTTTAAAGGATGTATCCCGTGACATGGAAGGTGCTGGTTTTGAGGATAAAATCAAATCTGCAGGGTTAAAATTAGAAAAACGAAGAGAATCCATTAAGTACCTAAAATAGTTGTAAATATGGGTTTGGAATAAAACATTTTGTGCTATTTATTACTACTATGAACAATTACTAAAACAGATATATAATTCTAATGAATAATTAAGTAGGTGATATCATGGATAATAAAGACAAAGTAATAAAAGCTTTCAAAGACTCTGAAGAACCTTTAAATGCCACCAAAGTCAGTGAAATCTCGGGTGTAGAGAAAAAAGAAGTTGACAAAATCATGAAAGACTTGAAAAAGGATGAAACTATCTATTCTCCTAAAAGGTGCTACTGGACAGTGAAATAATAAATAATCATTAATTTTTTATTTTTAAATATTGATTAAGACCATAATATAGATTTAAAACCTAGCTTGAATATGAAATACAATTTCATATGACTATTTTAATATTTTCTTGTATTCCTTTTCTATATACTCTTCAAGGATGGTTGGATTTCTGGCTAGAAGCATTCTAAGTACATTTGAATTGCCAATAAATCCATATTTGCTGTAATAATCAAATAGTGCGTTAAATCCTTTGGCTGGATAGTCGCCATATTCTGGAAATGCCCTTTGAAATCCAGATATGATAACTTCTTTAGGTACTAATTTGGCTTTGATGTCCTTCCCCATTACTCTGGTCATGATCCTAGCTATTTCTATTGCATTTAAATTATCATCACAGCAAAGTTCATATGTGGCTCCATAATGACCAGCTTCTGTAAGTACCTTAACAGCTACTTCTATCTTATCATCTATATCAACAAAGGATAATGGAGTTTCAAGTGCAGATGCTTGAATGAAAACCCCCTGCTTATACACATCTTCAATATGGATATTTTGCATGTAGTGCATTGGTTGTAGGATTGTGTAATTTAAGTTAGAATTGATTAAATGTTGTTCAACTCGAAGTTTCATTTTATGCTGCAATAATTCAGTAATTTGAGGATGGAGTACTGAATCATATACAAAATGTTCAACCCCACCTCTAGACGCTGCATCAATCATTGATATGCCCATCTCAGCTTCTTGAGGATGAAATGATGGGCCAACATGGAATACAGATTCTATATCATCCATAGCGTAATCTAAAATTTTTGAATCAAGAGCGTTTCCAATTATAACTTCTTTAGCACCCAATTCTTTGAGTTTATCTGTTTTATCAGACAAATTTAATGCACGGACATCTAAACCCCTATCAGCCAATCTAGGAATTAGTTTCCTGCCATTATTACCATAAGCAGAAGTAACCAGTATCATAAAATACCTCCTACAAAATATTATATTTTATAGTCCAGTCCTACCATCGACCATTCATCTTTTCAAATAACTTGTCAATATCTTTCATGGTAGCTGTTTTTAAATTTTCTAAAGCAGGGTTTTCTATTTCAAATTTATCCTTTTCTAATCCATCAACAATAGAAGCTGCACATTTATCTGATTTTATACCTGTATTTGTTGTTCCAACCTTCTTCCTGTATTCCATATTTAATTCAGAAATAACAATAGGCGGTAATACTTCGAAGACTTTGATACTAGTGTCTGATAATTGGGATCTAAGACATTTTGTAAAAGTATGTACTCCCGCTTTAGTTGCACAGTAAATTGGAACTGCTGCAAGGGGTGTGATAGCTAGTCCGGATGATATGTTAACTATAGCTGCTTCTTTTTTAGACTCTAAAAATGGGATAAAAAGTGTAGATAAGTATATTGTAGCTTCTAAATTAATTTTTATCTCATTTTCTCCTTCTAATCCTTTTATACCCTCTTTTAAATCTATGGCTCTTTGTATGCCTGCATTGTTTATTAAAATATTTAGATCCTTGAAGTTTTTAGTAACCCATTTAAAAAGTGATTTTCTACCTTCTTCACTTGAAACGTNNGAAACATCACAAACTCTTATATGTAAACCTGGATGTTCATTTTGTACTTCAATCAATCTATTTTCTCGACGTCCGCAGATTATAACTTCATTTCCCCGTTCCAATAAAGATTCAGCCAGTGCAAGGCCAATACCTGTTGCACCACCCGTAATTAAAATAGTGTTTCCTTCCATTTTCATGCTGTAACCTCTAATTTAAATAATTATTATTTAATTATGATATTTAATGTGCGTTTCTGTTAATTTAAGTATCCATGATGATTTAATATGTTTTAATGGAATAATCTTTTTACCTTTATTTAATCTCTGATATAAATTGAATTCTCCTTTATTAAAATTTTATAACTGGACAGATCATGTGCACCGCTTCTAGTTGCCAGTTTTACTTCTATGCTCACATCTTTTATGAGTTTTCCAGTTGTTACATCGTACTCGGCACCGTGTACTGGACAGGATAAGATATTCTTTTTTAGTGTTCCAACAGGTAAATATCCACCCCTATGGGGACAGACAGCAGATACTGCATAGAAATTTCCATCAATATTTGCAATGAGTATATATTTTGATCCCACTGTAAAACCTTTCATCTTACCTTCAGGAACATCTAATACATTACATACCTTTTCCATTTAATCCCTCCATTTTGATAAGCTACTCATTATATTTTAGATTTTTTTAAAATATAAATTTTGGAGTATATTAAAAATAAATAAATAACAATGTTAAATCATTTTATGGTTTGTAATCATTGAAACCATTATTAAACGACTTGACAGAAACAGGCATACCAATAAAATTACCATATGCTTTGGCAGCTTCTTTGATTGCCCTATTTTTTTTCGTTATTTAGTTTTTTAAATTGATTTAATGAAATTTTAACCTCGCCTGCTTTAAATGTGCGTTTCCATGTCCCAACTATTTCCCCGTTTACAATTATAGTAGGTTTGAATATGAATTCATTTAACTCCATTACATTTTTAGATATTCCATTAACAAGATGGCTTCAATCTTTATGACCCATTATATTTCATCAAAATCAGGTAATAATTGTTAAACTGGATATAAATCATATATATCATTTATATAACTTGGGAACCAGTAAGTTTGATTATTAACATCTTCTGATACCAGTTTAGATTTATTTTTATCGAGTCCTTTAAGTGCATCGTAATCTGTCAAACCAGACCACCACCTAAAATCTTGGGTGTGGTGGTCCATGACTATCAAAATATCTCAGTGCCAGCTCACCTAATGCCTTCTCACGACTCAAAGTTTTACTCTTAGGAATCCACTCATCTAAAGCACAAATGTGTGCTGTTTACCATGCCGAGGTCCAAAACATATAATGCCCTCCAGAGCAAGTCTGTGTAGTATATGAATGCCACGCAGATCAGGAATAGATATGTTAACATATTTTAACTCATTATACAAATCTTTACGTAGAAGATGATGCCCTCCTTCAAGAGCCTTAATTATTACATCACGACTCTGTTGGAATACATTGCTGTCCAGTTGTAATTTTTTCGCAAGATAATTTGAATTACTCGCTATGATCCTTGGTGATACAAGATCAAATATCCATCTTATATCTTGACTAGAAACAAAATGGAGTGTGCCACGAAGTAGCCATGTACGTATTATACTTTTATCGGCTATTGCATCTTCAATATCAGTTTCACAAGCGTTTTTAACCCTGATTCCAATTGCCCATAGGGATGATAGAAAATCCTGGGCCTGTACAGCAGTCATCCACTTAACCATATCATCTGGATTCTCAAATTACGGCCCTAAAATATGTTGATTTAGAATTCTTTGTCATAAAATACTTGACTTTTTCATTTAGATAAGGCATTATTTTTGTTATTTTCCTAGATAGTTGATATCCAATATATATGAAACACAAAAAAATTAAAATTCGTATTTTGAATTTATAAAAAAAAGTTATTCATTTGATTAGATCCAAGTATTTTTTTTAGATCATCTTGTTGTTAAAAATATTTTTAATGTAATGATTGGGATAGATATATTTATTTTTTAACATTAACCCTAGTTAAAAGCTGATTTTTAGAAAGTTGCAATAAATTTTGTATACATATTTTTAGATTATAGTTATCTTAATATTTTTTGAAGTTCAATTAATATATAGGTCCGATTTGAGTATTTTATTGGCAAATGTTTATGTTAAAATCATTGATTAATTATTAAAAAAATATATTTTTTAAATGCTATTAAAGGTGAAAATATATATGTATAAAAAAATTTTACTTCCAACAGATGGATCTGAGAATTCAAAAAGAGCTAATAAACATGCTTTATGGATTGCTGACAAAAGTGATGCCAACATAGTAATTATGTATGTAATTGAACCTCATTTCCCAGAACTAGCTACAGGATTACCACTATCAACTCTTCCCACACCAGATGAACAATTCTACGAAGAGATAAGGAACGAAGGTAAACAGATTATTGAAAATTTTAAACAAGATTTAGAGGATGTTCAATGCAAGGGCATATGTAAAAATACTAATTTAAAAACTATAATTATAGAAGGCAAACCTTCCAATGAAATTGTTAATGTTTTAGACAAAGAAAATATTGATCTAGTGGTTATGGGTGCTTCTGGCAGGCATGGTCTTGACAGATTTGTTATTGGAAGTGTAACAGAACGTGTAGTAAGAAATGCTAAAAAACCAGTTATGGTAATACCATAACATTCAATAGGAGTCAATATAAGATAACAATATTAATTATATCAAATTTTTAAGAAATTTTAAAATCATTGTAATAATCGTAAAATATATGCTAAAAAGGTGAAGAAATTGTATAAAAAATGTGTTATAACGGTATTTGTGTTAAAAATAAAATTCGGTGGTTTTAACTTTGGAATATAAATGGATAGCCCTATCAAACGTTCTTATATCATCCTTAATGGGGATGATAAATATGAGTATTGTTTTGATTTCCCTACCTGCGATCTTTAACGGTATTCATATTAATCCAGAGAATTCATTTCAATATCTATTATGGATATTAA
>PMGM01000101.1 GCA_003158115.1 Methanobacterium sp. | reverse complement strand
TTAGAGGAGTATCTGTATTTCCTTCACAGATTGAAAAGGCACTTTTAAGAATAGATGGGTTAGAACCCCATTACCAAATAATTGTAACACGACCCCATTTAATGGACGAATTAGAAGTAAGGGTTGAAGCTTCAGAAGGATTGTTCTCGGATAAAATTAAGGAACTTGTTGGTATNNGGTTAAGGTTAGAAAATTATATACACGACGAGATTGGTTTAAGAGTTAAAGTAACATTAATTGAGCCTAAAACTTTACCCAGAAGTCAAGGAAAAGCTATCAGAGTTATAGATAAAAGGAAATTATAATAATAATTGATAGAATGATTAGAACCATTATTAACTATCAAAACCAAAAAAGGGGTTCATGATATGAAAATAAAACAGTTGTCAATATTTTTGGAAAATAGGAAAGGAAGGATGAAAAAGGCACTTGATGTGCTGGAGAATGGTGGAGTTAGTATAAGGGCCTTATCAATTGCAGATACTTCAGATTTCGGGATTTTAAGGTTGATAGTTCCTGAACCTGAAAAAACCAAAAAGTTGTTAGAAGACAACAATTTCATAGTGAAAATTGGAGAAGTAATAGCTGTGAGAATGCCAGATAAACCAGGAGGATTGGGTAGGGTCCTNNTAGAATATTTATATGCATTTGTAGAAGAAAAAGATGAAATGGCCATTGTACTTCTACATCCTGAAAATATTGATGCAGGAATCAAATCTTTAGAATCTGATGGTGCAGAAGTTGTTTCCGCTCAAGAAATATATGGTCTTTGATCATATTTTTTTCTTGTATAATTATTTGGATGTTAAATTAATCCATCTATTTTGATTAAATAAAAAAAAGGTGGGGTTAATTATTCGTTCATTATTATTTCCCCATTCATTGCATCTACATAAAGTGCTCCAACACTCTTTTTGGTATCGTATAGGTTCACATTATAAACCCATGTATGTTTGTTATTTGCTGTCCACTTGAAAAGGTCGGGTTTACCTGCAAAAACATCATTTCCAGTTAATTCTTTTTCTGCCTCTACTGCATTAATTTGAGCTTGTTTAGGAGATATTTTTACCTTTGGAGTGCTATTTTGGTTAGTGTTGTTGGTATTATTGGTGGTTTTTATAGTTTTGATATTATTAGTATGAGTTGGGTTTTATTTGAGTAGTATTATTGGTGTTATTAATGGTTAAATTATCATTTGCACTGCTTTGAGTAGAAAAAAGGTAAACTCCCCCAATTAAAACCAATAATATAATTAAAATCAAGGCAATAATCTTATAGCCCATAATTCAACTCCTTTTACTTAAATAATTTGTATATCATTAATTAACATTTTTTAATGAATACAAATATTCCTCTTCCATATTTCTGGGTTATAATCGCATCAATATCTACTTTAAAATGTAAAAGTTTTAATATATAAAATTTTCTTAATAAAAAAAAATTAAATAATTCCAGATTTAACAAAATTAAATCCACTTTCAAAAGCCCTTAAATTAATATCTAAACTATTTTTAGGCAAATTTTCTTTCATAGAATCTATTATAATCTCTTTTTTGAGTGGAAATCCATTTATTGCAGTTGCTGATCCTAGCATGACCATGTTCATTGATAATGGATGACCCGATTCAATTGCAATTTTATTGGCATCTACAACATAGACTTCCCTAGATCTGTTGTTAAGTTCTTCGATTATAATTTCGATACTGGGATAGGATATTTCACTTTCTCGGAGGTTAAAAGGATATATTGGAGATTTATTTACAATCACAGATGTTTTATTGCTTATCTTAGGAATAGCACGCAGTGCTTCAACAGGTTCGAAGGATATTAAAATATCAGAAGAACCCTTTTCAATAATTGGATTATAAGAATCCCCAATCTTTAATTCTGTTGATACTCCCCCACCACGTTGGGCCATACCATGAACTTCGCTCATAACCACTGGCATGCTACTTTTCATTGCAGCTTCACCAATAACTGTTGAAGTTTTAATAATACCTTGTCCTCCAACTCCTGAAATATAAATGTTGTAAGGTTTCATTTGATTCTCCATAACTGTATTAAATATTATTTCTTTATTCCTATAGCTTTTTCAGGACATACTTGTACACATACATTGCATTTATTGCATAACTGTGGATCAATATGTACAGTTCCATCTTCATCAGTAAAGATGGCGGTACAAGAAAGTTCTTCTAAGCAAACAGAACATGCATCACATTTATCTCGATTCACTTCGAGGAGCTTATCACTACGTTTGCCTTTCTTAATCAACATACATGGATGTTTAGAGATTACAACCGAAACACCCTCAAATTCCAGTGCCTCTTTAAATGTTTGCTGTGACTTTTTAACATTTAAAGGGTTAATTGTCCTTAAAAATTGGACACCGGTAGCTTTCACTATTTCTTCTATTGAAATTTCAGGTGATTCTAATCCCATACCATCTACAGGCAGGCCCGGATTTGGCTGACCTCCTGTCATTGCAGTTGTTCGGTTATCTAAAATAACAAGTACGAATCTGTCTTTATTATGAACAGCATTTATAAGAGGAGGAATTCCAGCGTGAAAGAAAGTAGAATCCCCTATAAAACTTACAATACTCTGATTTGTAGCTTTTGAAAACCCGCAGCTAGTTCCAATAGAGGAACCCATTGATAATAAGTAATCTGCAGCATTATAAGGGGAAGACACTCCCAGTGTATAACATCCTATGTCAGTTGGATATATAACATTTTCAAGCTTTAGAAGTTTTACAGCGCTCTTAACCGAAAAATATGCAGCCCTATGAGGACACCCAGGACAAAGAGTTGGTGGACGTTCAGGTAATTTAATTTGGGATTCATTTGTACTGTATTTTATGAGATCCTTGTCCAAAACCTTTTCCATCGCGTCAATAATAATATTTGGACTGTACTCATATACTATGGGAAGTGTACCATCTAATTTTCCATGTACAATCTTTTTCAATCCATTTTTACCGATTATAGAAAGTACTTCATTTTCCATTATAGGATCAACTTCTTCCACAACAACAACAGTTTCAAGGTCTTCTATAAATTTAAGCACCAATTCATCGGGAAATGGATATGAAAGTGCTAACTTTAAAACATTTACTTCTAACTGGTTTTCCACTATTACATCCATTACATAGTTGAATGCCCCACCACTAGTTACAACACCAACTTTACCTTTTCTATTAATTATTTGATTTAATGGGGAGTTATTGGTAACCTGTTTCAAGTTATCCATTTTTTCCACCAGTACTTTGTGCATAACCATGGCTGTAGATGGTACTGGAACAAATCTTTTAGGATCCCTTTTAAAGAAACCTTTCTTCTTTGGTTCCGAAACAACACCCGTATTTACAACCCCTCTCATATGGGAAACCCTTGTTGTTGTCCTCATTAAAATGGGTATTTTAAATTGTTCAGAAAGATCATAACTGTATTTCATGAGATCCTTAATTTCTTGCGGATTTGATGGTTCAACCATTGGGATATTTGCAATTCGTGCATAATGACGATTGTCCTGTTCATTCTGGGATGAGAACATTGAAGGATCATCTGCAGATAATATGACCATACCTCCCTCAACACTCGTGTATGGGACGCTCATAAAAGAATCAGAAGCTACATTTAAACCTACGTGCTTCATAAAGGTAAATGATCTTACTCCTGAAACTGATGCTGCAGCTGCTACCTCAAGGGCAACCTTTTCGTTGGTTGAAAATTCAAAATAAATTCCTGCATCTTCTGCAATTTTTGAAAAAACATCACCTATCTCAGAAGATGGAGTACCCGGGTAGGTAGCTGCTATTCCAACTCCAGATTCTAAAGCCCCCCTTACAGTGGCTTCATTACCTAACAAGAACAGTTGTTCATTTTTTTTTGCTTTTAAAACTTCTTGTATATTCATAATAATCACTAAAATATATTCATTTATAATTATTGGGATGGTTCATTATGGATTTAATGATTATATCCGATTAAACATTTAATCAATTCATAAGATTTAGATAGTTATTGATTTACATTCGTAAATTTTATTTAAAAATTTATTTAATGGGATTCTATTCCAATTTATTTTAGAATACATTTATATCTATAACCTTAGGCATTATGCGTTTGGATATAATGATATATTATTATAAAAATAAAAATAATTAAACAATTTATATATTATATTAGATGGAGATTGTTTGATTTAAAAGTTATTCTAAAAATATGTTAAAAAAAACTAAAATCAATGATATTGAAGTGGAATACGAAGTAATCCATAGAAATGTTAAATATGCACGATTAGAAATAAAAACGGATATAATACGCTTGATCATGCCTTTTAATTATAATAAAGACGAAGAAATTATTAAAAATCATGAAAAATGGATTTATAAAAAACTCAGCCGTATCAGAGCATCACAAAAAGAAGCAGATAATAAAGAACTTAATTTATTAAGAACTAATAAAGAGTTTAGGGCCATGGTTTTATTATTTATTGATGAATTATCAAAAGAGTTGAAAGTAAACATTAATAAAGTCTACTTCAAACGGATGAAAACCCGCTGGGGAAGTTGCAGCTCTAAAAAGAATATCAACATCAATATTTACCTAATGCATTTACCTTCCTACCTAATTGAGTATGTTGTTTATCATGAATTAGCTCATCTCGTTGAAATGGGGCATAATAAAAAATTCTGGAATATAATATCCAATAAATATCCCAATTATAAAAATATGGAAGATGAACTTTTAATTTACTGGCTTTTAGTGAGGAAACTCATTGACAACAACGCTTAAACTATTTTTAAACAGTTTAAAAAATGATTTAGAATTAATAATTTTAAAGATTTAAATACGATTTATAAATTATTTATAATATATAAACAAATATCATATTAACACTAGAATAAAAATAATTCATAGAACCGTTTAATGGCTTAAAAGCATTAGCATTGAGTTTTGAACTTATAATGAATCTTTTTTAAGTAGATTTTCGATAAAAATGTGGAGATAGAAATGATAAAGGTCAATATTTTAAGACAAAACCCTGAAAAAGGTGAAATCGCTCATATAGAAAGTTATAACGTCCAAGAGCAGGATAAAATGAAGATATTGGATGCGTTAAACTATATCAATCAAAGATATAATGCAGATATTGCTTACAGATGTTCTTGTAGAGCTGGTCAGTGTGGATCTTGCGCATTAAAAATGAATGGTAATGTTGTTCTGGCATGCAAAGCTGAAATAGTTGAAGATGCACTTTTAGAACCACTTGATTTTGATGTTATCAAGGATTTAGTTGTTGACAGGTCAAAATTCGATGAAAAAGTTGGTGAATTAGGCCTATACTTATCTGGTGATTGTGCCATTCCAGAATGTCCTGCAATTATAAATCCTGAAGAGTATGCCGATACTAAAAAGATTAGAAGTTGTATCGAATGTTTATCATGCATTTCATCGTGTCCTGTTGTTAAAGAAACTAAAGAGTTTGCTGGACCATACTTCATGCGTTACATCTCCAAGTTTGCATTGGATCCGAGGGACTGTGAAGATCGTGCAAGTGAAGGATTTGATGAGGGACTGTACTGTTGTACCTCTTGTGGAAAGTGTGTGGAGGTCTGTCCAAAGGAGATAAATACATTCGGAGCAGCAATTGAAAAACTAAGAGAAATTGCTTGTAAAGAAGATATTGGACCATTACCAGTACATAGAGATGTGAAAGAACTTATTAAGAGTACTGGAAGATCTGTGCAACCCATGGGGAAAGGTCCATATGGGGAAGGGTTTATAAAAGCTGTTTCAGATGATAAAATAGATAACAACAGTCCATTTGAAGATAAAACACTAATTACCTCTAGAGAGCATAAAAGACAGAAAATTGCCCTATTTACTGGTTGCATGGTTGATTACCGACTTCCGGAAATAGGAGTAGCCCTACTTAAAGTCATGGAATACAACGATGTCGATGTTGTTGTACCAAAAGATCAGGTCTGCTGTGGTTCACCACTACTTCGAACCGGACAAACAGATGCAGTTCCAGATGTTGTTAAAAGAAATCAGGAAGTTTTCAAGGATTATGATACCATTGTCACGGTTTGCGCTGGATGTGGCTCAACCCTTAAAAATGACTACCCGAAGTATGGTGTTAACTTGAATGTAATTGATATTAGTGAGTTCTTGGCTGAAAGGTTGAATACAAAAGATATGAAACCACTGAACATGAGAGTAACATATCATGACCCTTGTCATCTAATAAGAGGACAGGGAATAAGTAAAGAACCCAGAGAAATTCTCAGAAAGATAAAAGGACTCGAATTTGTTGAAATGGAAATACCTGATCAGTGTTGTGGTGCTGGTGGAGGAGTACGTGCAGGGAAACCAGAAATTGCAGCAGGATTAGGGAAAAAGAAGGTGGACATGGTTAAGGATCTTGGTGTCGATGCTGTTGTAACCATATGCCCATTTTGTGAATACAATATTAGAGATAGCCTTGAAAAAGCCGGCATTACCAATGTTAAGGTGTTAAATATACTGAAACTTCTTGAAATGGCTTATTCATAATATTATGAAAAGACATTATCACGTTTAATTAAAATTTACGAGTTGTGAAATATGATCTATGTGGTGTTTGTAGAACCAGAAACTCCGGGAAATATAGGTTTTCTTGCAAGGACCATGAAAAATTTTGGTCTCACAAATTTGGTGTTAATAAATCCATGTAAACTTGAAAATGAAAGTTATTATCAGGCCATGCATGCAAGGGATGTTGTAAGTAACTTACAAACATACGATTCTTTAAAAGAATTTCTGATTCTTAAACAAATTGATTCAGCGGTTGCAACAACAGGAACTGCTGGTGGAAGTTACAATATAGCAAGAATTGCAGTAACTCCTGAACAACTTGCAGATTCGATTAGTTATAATGGTAATTTGGCCCTGATATTTGGTCGAGAAGGAAATGGACTTTCAAATAAAGAAATAGCACTTTGTGACGTAATTGTAAGCATACCTACCCATGAAAATTATCCAATATTAAATATAACTCATGCAGCCGCCATAATATTCTATGAACTGTTTAAGAGAGAAAAATCTTATCATGTAGATCGGCTTGAAGCAGCCACATGTGCTGAAAAAGAAAGTTTGATGGATTATATGGACGAAATAATTCTTAAACTTGGATATCCACCACATAAAAGTAATAATGCGTCTCTTGTATTTAAAAGAATAATTGAAAGGGCATTTATATCTGGACGTGAAGCACATACATTGAAAGGGACATTGAGAAGAATAAAATCTAGAATTAAAGAAATAAATAGCAAAGAGGAATTATGATGTTTCTAGGAATAACTCCCTTTGATATAATCGTGATCATTGTAATCGTATTATTGGTTATAATGCTTCCAATTATTTTAAAAATGAGGATTAACTCTTCAATAGCTAATTATACGTTCCAGATTGAGAATATGGTTAAGGAATCTAAATTGAAACTCAAAAAGATTTCTATTGAAAAGGGAAATCCTGGAAATGATCCCACAGCAGCCATTGATAATTTCATGGAATTCTTCATTGTTCCGCCCGTATCATTGGACCCTGCAGGAATAATGAACAAATTTGAAAGCATATTAGATTTGGGAGAAGAGAAATTTCAACACATGACAAAAACCATTGCTCCAAATGCCGATGATGAATGGAAATCTAATATTACCATGACCTTAAAAGCCACACTTGGTATTAACGGTGTTGCAAAGATGGTAAGACATAATTTGGAACTTTCAAAGAAAACTGGAAATCTACAAATACTTTTGATGCTTCAAATGGGACTTCCAATGATCATGAGATTAGTTAAGGCAGAATATGAGGGTGTGAATACTTTCTCTGATGGAAATCCTGTTGGAGATGGTATAGGACCTTTAGTTGCTGGTATGTTTATGGAAGAATTGTCCGATGATGAATTAGAATATTTTGAAGATATTGTAATTGGCAAGAAAATGGTGGATGGGCATGAAATAATTATCATTCGTGCCAAAGGTCCTGGTGCCAGAGTAGGAAAGATAGGAAAAACCGTAAATCGCTTAATAAACGAAAAAGGTATTAAGCGATTAATTACTGTTGATGCTGCACAGAAGCTCGAAGGTGAAGAAACTGGATCTGTTGCTGAAGGAATAGGTGTAGTTATCGGAGGATTTGGAGTGGATAAATGGCTTATTGAAGAGCAAATGGTTAAAAATGATCTTGAGGTCGATGCCATAATTGTCAAAATGGGACCAGAGGAAGCAATGTGTCAAATGACTCAGAAAATATTGGAATCTTCAAAAAAAGCTTTAGATGTACTTAATAATTCAATATCACTCTCAGAACCAGGAACTAAAATTATTGTACTGGGTGTTGGTAACAGCTGTGGAGTACCTAACATAGTCAAAGATATAACTAAGATAAACATAAAAGAAGATATCAAAAAAGGAAAACGAGGGCATTAAATGGCCATTCTAAGTGACAAGGATATAAAAGAACATTTAAAATTAGGCAAAATAGTTATTAAACCTTTAAAAGAACCTGAAAAGCAGATTCAACCATCTTCAGTAGATTTAAGGATTGGAAATGAGTTTAAGAGCTTCAAAATAATAAGAAAACCATGTATTGATCCAATGGACAAATCAGACATTGACGGATATATGGAATCATTTTATATAGAAGAAGGACAACCCTTTATAATTCATCCCGGTGAATTTGCACTTGCCACTACTTACGAAACTGTAGAACTTCCCAATGATCTTGTTGCAAGAGTAGAAGGTCGTTCATCAATGGGAAGGTTAGGAATTACTATGCATGTTACAGCGGGCTACATAGACCCTGGTTTCTGTGGTAAGATAACTCTGGAAATTTCGAATATTGGAAAAATGCCTGTTGCACTATACACCGGACAGAGGGTTTGTCAAATAGTATTTGAAACAATGACATCACCTGCAGAGCGTCCATATGGACATCCTGAGCGCGATAGTAAATATATGAACCAAAGTCGCCCGGTTACCAGTAAGATTAAACATGATTATGAACTGATCAGGGGATCTACACTGATTAAGGATTAAATTAAAACATTTACAACTAAAACCAATTATTTGATTTTATTTTCGAGGGATTTTTACAATGACAGATAGTAAGGTAATGAACATAGCAAAGAAAAGAGGATTTCTATGGTCTTCATTTGAAATATACTCTGGATCAGCAGGATTTTTTGATTACGGCCCATTAGGTGCCATATTAAAAAGTAATATTATTGAGAAATGGAGAAAATATTACATAATACAGGAAGGTTTCTATGAAATAGAATCTCCAACCATAATGCCAGAGGAAGCTTTAAAAGCGTCTGGACATGTAGACCATTTTACAGATCCTATGACCGAGTGTAAGGAGTGTATGGAAGTTTATAGAGCAGATCATATCATTGAAGATGTTATTGATCAAGAGGTTGAAGGTCTTGAAGATCAAAGGCTGACTGAAATCTTATCAGAAAATCAAATAGTATGTCCTAAATGTGGTGGTCATTTAACTCATGTATGGAGTTATAATTTAATGTTCCAAACACTTATCGGCGCAAAAGGTAAAAAAACAGGATATATGCGTCCTGAAACAGCGCAGGGAATATTTATACCATTTAAAAGACTTTTAAGATTCTTTAGAGGTAAACTACCATTTGGAGTAGTTCAGATTGGTAAAGCATATCGTAATGAGATTTCTCCACGTCAAGGAATTATCAGACTTCGAGAATTCACACAAGCCGAGGCAGAGATATTTGTTGATCCATCAATCAAAACACATCCCAAATTTGATAAATTTGCAGATGATACATTAACACTATTCTCTGCTGAACAGCAGATGAACAGCAGAGAACTTGAAAAAATTAACGCAAAAAAAGCCGTTGAAGAAGGTATAATATCTAGCGAAATATTAACTTATCAACTATGCTTAGCCGCAAGGTTCCTGTCTGACCTTGGAATTCCTTCTGATGTAATAAGATTTAGACAACATCTTCCAACCGAGATGGCCCACTATGCAATTGACTGCTGGGATGTTGAAGTTCAAACAGATAGATTCGGATGGATTGAGATAATAGGTATCGCTGATAGAACTGATTTTGATTTAAAATCTCACAGCACCCATAGTAAGGAAGATCTGAGTGTTTTTATAGAGTATGACAAACCAAAAACCATAACCAAACTAGGTGTAAAACCAGATATGAAAAAATTCGGTCCTCTCTTCAAAGGAGATGCTCCTAAAATATTAGATTCCCTAAAAAATTTAGATGCCACTGTTATCAAAAAAGGATTTGATGAAGAGGGTAAATTTAAATTAGAAATTGAAGGCAAAATCTATGAAATAACTCCAGATATAATCAGTTTTGAAGAACTTGAGGAAATTATTCGTGGAGAAAAGGTACTTCCACATGTTATTGAACCATCTTATGGAATTGACCGTATTATCTACTCTGTACTACTTCATTCCTATAAAGAAAATGAAGATAGAACTTATCTAAAACTAGAGAAAGAGATAGCACCTATTGGTGTCAGTGTTTTTCCACTTGTAAACAAGGATGAACTTGTTGAAACTGCAAATAATATAAGAGACGAATTAAGAAATCATGGCATAATAGCTGAGTATGATGGATCAGGCACTATTGGACGTAGATATGCACGAGCAGACGAAATAGGTGTACCTTTCGCCGTGACAGTGGACCATGAAACACTTGAAAACCATACTGTGACAATAAGAAATAGAGATGACTTGAAACAGGTTAGAAAACCAATAAAAGATATTTACAATATTTTAGTTAATTTATTGGAAGGCAGAATAGATTTTGAAGATATCTGAATTTTTAACTTTCCTTTTTAAATTTTTTTTATAGGAATATTATTAGGATGTTAAAAATAAATTAGATACTATATATTAACTCCATTAATAGCGCTTAAAAGGTGATAATATGATAGATGCCCATATACATGCAGATACAAGACCATATGAAGATTTTGAAAAGATGGCTATTGCAGGTGTTGATACAGCGGTTAGTTGTGCACATGATCCTATGAGAATGTCTACATCTGAAGTTGTTTTAGATCATATACACAGAATTATGGAAAATGACACCAAAAGGGCAGCTGAGAATGGAGTAAAATTATACTCGGCTGTTGGTGTTCATCCAAGAAGCATATCATTTGATTATGAAATTGTTCTTGAAAAGCTTCCAGAACTTCTTGAAAATAAAAATGTGGTTGCTATTGGAGAAATTGGACTTGAGAATGGTACAAAACTGGAAAAGGAAGTATTCATTAAACAATTAAACCTTGCACAAGAACTTAACATTAAAGTTATAGTCCATACACCAAGAACGAATAAAAAAGAAATTACAGAATTAACAGCCACTATAATAGAAGATAATATTGATACAAGCCTAGTATTATTAGATCATGTAGATAAATCTATAATAAGACGAGTTTTGGATTTTAATGGGATTCTAGGACTGACTGTTCAACCCCAGAAGATGACTGCAGATGAAGCAGTTAAAATAATGGAGGAATATGGTTATGATAAATTTGTTTTGGATAGTGATATGAGTTCCTCTCCATCTGACCCTTTATCAGTTCCTAAAACAGTTCATAAACTTAGACTTTCAGGTGTGGAGCCTGAAGATATTAAAAAAGTATCTTACAGTAATGCTGCAGAGTTTTACAAGATATGATAAAGAAATATTCAAGTCTATTGTCATCCAAATTTATATTTTAAATGATCTAGTGCACCTAATTTACTAACACAATTAGCAGCAGATTCATTTCCTGATTTTAAACATTCATTAAGACTTTTTTTTTGATGAAATGATGCTATAAATCCTGCTGCAAATGAATCACCTGCACCTGTTGTATCAAGAACATCTGGTTTATTTGCCGG
This sequence comes from Methanobacterium sp., assembly GCA_003158115.1. Taxonomy (GTDB): domain Archaea; phylum Methanobacteriota; class Methanobacteria; order Methanobacteriales; family Methanobacteriaceae; genus Methanobacterium_B. Next base: position 2,621 of record PMGM01000101.1, on the reverse strand, counting down.
ATAATGAATCTGACCCGATTTATTAAAAACAATCGCTCCTTTATTCCCCATTGTAACAACTACCAATGGTACTCCCGTTTCAACAAGTTCCAAAGCACCATCATAACATCCCATATCCGTTAGTATTGTGACTTCTTTTTGATTTAGAAACAATATATCGGTTCTTTTAAGTATCTTTTCAAGATTATCTAAACCATAAGAGGATAATAGGGCACCAGGATTGAAAGATAATAAGTTGGCATATTTAGAAGCTTCTTCAACAACTTCAATGTACATGCCGGTTATATGTAGTATTTCTGAATGTTTAATGTGAGTAATATCTTCATTTTCGAGTTTAAATTTAGAATTTGCTCCCATAAATGTATAAATAGACCTTTCACCCTCTGGTTCGACAGCTATAAATGCCATTCCAGTTTTTTCGTCAATAGGCACTAATCTGTCGGTATTAATATTTTCCTGTTTAAATTCTGATAGAATATATTCTCCATATTGATCTTTTCCAATTCGTGCCATTATACCTGCGTTTAAACCCAGACGAGACACTTCCACTGTGAAGTTAGCTGCTGATCCCCCAAGGGATATATGAAGTTTTTCAATATCTACCTCATCATCAGCATCAGAAAAACGAGATACATTCATTAAAAAATCGGTGTTGCATGTTCCAAGTCCAAGAACATCTAATTTGGGATTTTTCATGTTTTACTCCCATGTTGAATATTAAAAAAAATGTTTAAGTTGTTAAAATATGTCATTCAGGAAGTAATCCGACAAATTTCTTTATTCTGCCTACTATACCATCTTTATTTGGTTCAATAGGCTTATAATCTTTTCCTAATAGATCAGCTGCAAGTTGCATTACTGCATTACTTGTTGGGGATGAAGGGTTTACTTCTACAACCGATCTTCCAAGTGCCATTGATCTCTCAACTTCCCTATCGTATGGTATTAGACCTATCATTGGAACTTCAAGTATAGATTCTATCTCGTTTTCTGATAGTAAAAACTTATCATCGTACCACATGTTCAGTACAAAACCACTTATCGTTATGTTAAGCTCGTTGAAAAGAATTCTTATCTTTAGAGCATCAGCCACTGATGGCATGGTAGATTGAGTAACTAATATAGCTTCTGTATTCTCAGGAAGCCCTTCAAAGACGTTTGCATTAATCCCTGCTGGGAGATCCATTAAAAACATGTCCCCATATTCAGATATCTCATTCATTATCTTGTTCCATGAAATATAATTGGGATTTATATGTTTCAATGTTTCAAAATGAATTCCAGTTGGTACTACACGAATTCCCTGGTTAACTTCATAAACACATTCGTCTATTGATTTGTCACGTACAAGAACATCATGTAGCGTTACATCTGGATTTAAAAGCCCTGTTATGACATCTAAATTGGCCATAACTAGATCTAGGTCTAGCATGACAATTTCTTCTCCAAACAGCGACAGTGCAACTCCCAAGTTGAATGTTAATGATGTTCTTCCGACTCCGCCTTTTCCGGAAGCAAATGCTATGAATCTTGACATTTTATATCTTTTTCCAGCCTATAATATACCAATTGATTTAAATTATCTCCTACCAAGTAGGCCTTCAACAAGTTTTGAAATGACTCCTTTTTTGTCAGGTTCAATTGGTTGGTACTCTTCTCCTATTAAATCGGCACCTAACTGCATTATGGCATTGCTTGTTGGTGATTTGGGATTTTTAATAATTAATGGTTCACCAAATGCTGCTGCCCTACTAACTTCGGGATCGTCTGGAATAACTGCTATTACTGGTACTTCAAGTATGGTCTCAATTTCAGTAATTGTTAAGAAAGTTTTATCATGCTGCTCCCTGTTTATAACAACACCTATAATCTCAACACCAAGTTTGTTAGCAATGATCTTGGTTTTTAAAGCATCACTGATTGATGGTACTTCAGGAGTAGTAACTAATATCATTTCCTGAGCAGCTGCTATAGCTGCCAAAGCATCCTTCTCAAGTCCTGCAGGAGCATCTATAAGTAGTATATCGGTATTTTCAACTAATATTTCCAATGCACTTTCTAATCTTTCCATTTTAACTTTACGAAGACCTTCTAATGATATTCCTGCTGGAACTACTTTGACGCCTCCAGGACCCTCATATATGGCGTCTTCTATGGATGCTGCACCCGAAAGGACATCATGTAGTGTTACTGATTTTCCTTCCATTCCTAGGATGAGTTCGAGGTTGGCCATTGCAACATCTGCATCCAGTACGATAGTTTCTTCCCCGTAAGTTGCTAATGCAACACCTAAATTGGCTGTTATAGTTGTCTTCCCTACACCGCCCTTTCCTGAAGCAACTGTTATAACTCTTGTCATCTTATACCTCCTAACTAATCTCTACATTAATATTAAAATCATCTACAATTTCTGGATATTTTCTAAAACTCTTCCTTATCTCTATCTGTGATATTTCAATTATCTGTCTTTCCAGATTAGCTTTATTCGAATCGCCCATAATACGTGATAAAAATCCTTGGGATTCGGATTCTATTATAATATTAACTTTTCCTGTCAATCTTTCAGCATTATCAAGAAAGACCATAATCTCCGCACCCCTTATCTTGGGAATTGAAAGGGT
>PMGM01000080.1 GCA_003158115.1 Methanobacterium sp. | reverse complement strand
TAATGAATAAAAAAATATCCTATTTTCCATTTAATTTTAACAAGTATAGATTCTTTTATAATAATTCGTTCGGACAGTTTATTTACTAAAATAAATATGAACTGTTTCTATTTTATGATGAATTCATTTCATGTTTAACTGTGCTTTTGTGCTTTTGTGCAGTTTGATATTGTTTATATTTACTCATTAGGTAATAGTATAATTAAAAAGTTCTAAATTAGGTAGGGGAAATATGTAGATATTGGACTGAATTTTTAACTAATTTGTTTTACCAATCTATTTACTAGTTTTAACTATGGACTTATCTACAACTAATCAGATAAACATCATATTCCTTTATCATTCGAATGATATCGAAGCGATTATAATGATACATCGTAATGCTGAATAACAAAAAAATATTTTTTTATTTAACTTAAAATAAATTTTTAGTTTGTTTCACAATGTAAATCATTGGTATATTCTATAATTCCTAGGATGTTACCTTCTGTATCTTGAAACATTCCTGTAAATCCTAATTCTGGTACTTCCAGCTTTTTGGATAACATCTTTCCACCTGCATTTTCAATTTTTTCAGCAAAATCATCGTATGAATCAGCATTAATAACATCATTTAACATGGAAGAAAACTCATTTGGTANNGATCCCATCTATCGATCTTCCATTTAAACACATTTTCATAGAATTTAATAGCCCTTTCAGGATCATCTGCAGGTATCTTAAAATGTACAATCCGTGACATGTATATCACTCCAGATAAAATCATTTTAATTAAATCTGTTCAAAAAAATACTCCATTTTTAGTCTAAATTTTATTAATTTAAACAGATAATCCAAATTAATATAATAATTTAAGGAATAGATATGATTCAAATTATTTTTTAATAAATAAAAGATAGGGTTTAAAAAAAATAGAATTTAAATTTTAATTAATTTCCACCCTGAACTTTTCTTCTCTTTCTAATTTTGGTATTACAACTTTTAATATACCATTATCAAATTTAGCAGTTGCTTCAATTGGTATAACTTTTTTAGGAAGTTTTATAGCTCTTTTAATTACTCCTGTTTTTTTATCTGTTAGAGTAACATAAGCTCCGTGTATATCTTCTTCGGTGTCGAATTTGGCTTGAATTTTGAGATACTTCTCAGATATATCTAGAGTTATATCTTCACGTTTTAAACCTGGAAGAGCTATATGTACAATAATGTTGTCATCTGTTTCTATAATGTCTCTACCTGGCACAAATGTGTAATCAATGATTTTTGTTTCAATATCGCTGCGCATTCCTTCTATAGTTTCTGTGGTGTCATCCATCATCTTTTGAATAAAGTCCTTCATATCTAAAACATGATCTCTTTTTTCCATTTTATTACACCTCATAGCATCCTATTTCAATTAATTATATTATATGTTTTACAAACTATAATGTTTTTCGACTTCTATAATATTGAAAGATTTAAAATTTCTACTTGATCTGGTCCTAAAAATCATGGATATCATACACTAAAGTTTAATTGAGGTATTAATTTCTCCTAACGATAACAACTATTAGAATTAACGCTAGTAGTGAGGCTATTAAGAAAATAACAGTTCCAATTGTTGAAAAACCCAGTCCGGGACTTGGAATTCCACGTCCAGACTGTATTATTAGGGCAGAACCAACAACGAGAGATGCTATTATCAGGGCTACAGAAATTCTGTCTACCATTTTATCTAAATTTGATGAAAACTCATCCAAACTGTTAAGAGTTAAATCAATACCTATCTGTCCTTTTTTAGCCTTGAGAAGGGTTTGACTTATTGTTCGGGGAAGATCTTTACCTATATGTTGTAATTCAAAGAGGTACTGTGTTTTATAATTCAATATATTCATAGGATTTAGACGTTGGGCTAACAATTTTTTTATCAGGGGTTCTGTCACTTCTATTGTATTAAAATTCGGATCCAAACTGTTTCCTAGTTCTTCTAAAAAGCCTAATACTTTTCCAAGCAATATAAAATCTTTAGGAAGCTCTATTTTATATTTTTCCATCAGGTCGGGGGTTGAGAATTCATTTATAAAACCACCTAAATCTTTAATATCTGCACCGTAGGATTGGTCTATAATATCGATTAAATCATATTTTAGACTTTTAATATCTACAGTATCGTTTATAATTTCCATGTAAAGTAACTGGTTGATTATTCCGTTTAGGTCGTAATCAACAATATATGTAAATAATTCTGCCAAGTTATTTACAAAATCCATATCTAGATGGCCCATAATTCCAAAATCAATAAAACAGAGAGTGTTATTGTCTTTTATCAAAAGATTTCCAGGATGTGGGTCTCCATGAAAGAACCCATACTTGAATATCTGTTCAAAATAACATCGTGCACCTATCTTTGCTATACTCTTTCCATCTGCCTTAATATGAGAATCTTCCATTTCAGTAATTTTAACTCCGTCAATGAAGTCCATGGTTAAAATTTTCATTGTAGAGTATTCTTCATAGTTCATTGGTGCGCATATTTTACTGTTATTTTCAAAATAGGACCTAAATTTCTCCATATTTCTGGCTTCTAATTCGAAATCTAATTCCTTTACTATGGCTCTTTCAAATTCATCAATAACACCTGAAACATTATAATATCTAAAATCTGAGACTCTTCGTTCTAATAAACCACCAAGATATCGCATGATGGTTATATCTTTCTTTATCTGTTCGATGATATTGGGTCGTTGGATTTTCACAGCAACAAGGGTCCCATCGTGTAGTGTTGCTTGATGAACTTGGGCGATTGAAGCAGATGCAACTGGTACTTCACTAAATTTTAGAAATATTTCACCGAGGGGACGGTTCAGTTCTTGTTCTATCTCATTTTTAATTGATTCAAAGCTGTCTTGCGGTACTGCATCCTGTAATTTTGATAGTTCATTTGCAATATCATCTCCAACAATATCTGGGCGGGTGCTTAATATCTGTCCAAATTTAATGAATGTTGTACCTAATTCTTCAAAAACAAGTAGAATTCTTTCGGGAGCAGAGGCATCTAACTCTTCTAAAAAGTCCTTTGAACGAATTAATCTTCTAAAACTCTTTTTAAGACCAGTTTTTTTTAGAATATCAATAAATTCGTATTTAGCTAAAATTGCAATTATTTCTTCAAGTCTCTCAAAATCAAGTTTTCTACTTCCGAACTGCCTAAAGTTCATTATATTATATATCATGTTTAATTTATATAAAATTTATTAATTTTTAATATTTTTATAGTCTTTTGGATTGAATTCTCCTAATTTTGTTATACAATAGATTAAATCAAATATTATCAATTCTTTGTGTGTTTAAATATTTTAGAGACAATTGTGAGCCATATCCTTTAAATTAAATTTTATTTTTGAAATTAGAACATATAAAATATTTATAACCTACCAAACAATAATTAATTGGTTAACTTTTAGAAAGTATTGAAAGTTCAAAAAGTGGTGAAGATTATGAACCAAACAATTGATACCATAAAAAATAGAAGAAGCGTGCGAAATTACAGTCCCGAACAGATTAAAGATGAAGAACTGGAAAACATCCTTGAAACAGCTATATATGCACCTACAGGTCACAATGACCAACCATGGCATTTTACCATAATCCAAAATCAGGATCTCATAAATGAGATAAATGAAGGCGCTAAAGAGGCAATGAAACAGATGGAAGTGGAATGGATATCCCGATTAGGTTCATTGAAAGATTTTAACATCTTTCACAGAGCACCCACAATTTTGATTGTATCTGGAAGAAGAGATGCCACTACCCCTCTAGTTGATTGTGCAGCAGCTGTCCAGAACATTTTACTTGCAGCTGAAAGCATGGATATTGGGTCTTGTTGGATTGGTTTTGCAAGGTTCTACTTTATAAACCCGGAGAATAAGAAAAAATTGAAGATTCCAGATGACCATGAAGTCCACTTTGGAGTGTCTTTAGGTTATAAAATAAAAGAAAATCCAAAGGCACCAGAAAGAAATCATGGTGTGTACACATATTTCAGATAAATATTCAACCGATAAATATGAAAACAAAAGATACACCAAAACTCGAATTCAGAGAAATAGTTTATGACTCATGCAAGGCTGTTGGTTTGGATGATCTTCCAAGCAGATTAATATCGGTACTTCAAAGTGAAAAAGAAGAAATATCATTGGGAGAACTTGCTGAAATAACAGGATATAGCTTGTCGAACCTTAGTACAACCATTAAATGGATGGAGGACAGGCAGATGGTTAAGAAGTTTAAGAAACCAAGATCTAGAAAGATCTATGTTGAAATGGACCAAAATATTACCACATTTTTTATTGAACTACAAAAAAAACTCTACCATCAAAGCCTTAAACCTCCCCTAAAAAAATTACCGGAGATAATCCAAAAATATGAAAATAACGAGAAATTTTCAGATGAACTTAAAATAATAAAAGATTATTACAAACAAACAATTTTCATGGATGAAGAAACGACTAAATTTATTAATGCCCTTGAAAAACGTTAAATATAATTTAATAGGATTAAAGAGTTTAGAAAATAAGGATCAAAAATATAAATTACAGAGTGATATTATGGAAGTTACAAAGGGTATACATCAGTTTAGTGGGGTTTCAAATAGTTACATAGTATCTAACAAGGAAATATTACTGGTTGATACAGGAATGCCCGGTAAATCAGGTGAAATCATAGATTATATTAAAAATGAGTTAAACCGTGATCCGCATGATATAAAAACCATAGTTGTAACACATCATCACTTTGACCACACAGGAAGTCTAGATAAACTCAAGGAAATTTCGGGTGCAAAGGTAGCAATTCACAGTGCAGATGCAGATTATATTTCAGGAGAAAAAACTCAACATGGTTCTTTGTTTATGATACCTGTTGATACGTTCATGAAGATTATCTATCGGAGTCGGCCAGTTAAAGCCGATATACTCCTGGAAGATGGGGATAAAATAGGTGATTATCAAGTAATACACACACCAGGACATACATCTGGGAGTATCTGCCTATATAATCCTAATAATAAGGTTTTATTTGTTGGAGACAATTAAATGTATTCAAACAATAAAATTGAAGGTCCTAGAGTTCTTCATGAACCCGGGGAGTACAAAAAATCAATTGAAAAGTTAAAAAATTTAGATATAGATCTGATCTTAACGGGACACGGACAAGCAATAACATCCGCGGCCAATAGTAAATTAGAAACATTCTTAACAGAATTAGATAATTAAATTAAACATTTTCTAATTAATATTATAGGATTGGTTTCTGTTGTGTAAATATTCAACAAATTTTTGACACATAGAAATTTTTTATAATTTGGGTGTAATTCGGGAATAGATATTTAATATATTAAGACTTAGTAAAATAATAAAACGAAAATTATTAAAGTTTGTTATAAATTTCTGATTTTATAGAAATTAAATAAAAAAAAATGGATTTTCAAGAGTGAACTTTAATTTCAAATTTTTATTAAAAAAAATGGATTATAGAATTATATTAATTTCAAACAAAATTTAGAAAAAAAAGAATATATCATTAATTATTGGTGAAAATTATGAGTAAAAAAGTATGGGCAGTGGTTGCATTGTCACTTATAGCCATAGTTGTAGGTTATACATATGTAACAGTTTCAGATGGTCCAATAATGCCATTAGGAAGATTAGCCTTTGTTAAAATATTAAATCCAGATATGTATCCTGGAAATGTTCATCCTGAACTATTAGCACAATATGCACAGGAGAGGGGATCTCCTTGTGCTGTTGTTCTGCATTTTGCTGGAAGTTCAAACTATAGAAGTTTTGAACAACCTATGAATACCACCAGTTCAAATGGTGTGAATGGTGTGTATATTATCGAAGTGGCATATATTGACACCCAGGGAGGAGGTTCTAAAAGTCTACTCCAGACAAACTTCCTAGATTCATTTAAAGTTGCTTTGTTTGGTGTTCCTGATGACAGATATAAATACATGTCTGACGGAGTGGTTTACAATAACTACACTTCAATGATGAATCATGTTGAAACTCTTGCAAAAGAACATGGTCAAACAGGACCACTACCAGTTGTGTGGCATGGAACTGTTAGATCTGACAGCCCACTCATAGATCCTGGTTGTGGATTCCCACTCTATTTCCAGATAATGACAAAGACGTATGGAATAATTCCCGCATATGTACTTATGGTTTATGGTTTGATATTCCCATACATAAACAGTCCTTACTGGACATATGAGGTATCACATGCAACAGAACTACAAAATCTTTACAATGCAGGTGAATTGAATAGTCATAAGGCCAGCGGAGAATCTGCTGTTGATCAGTACTATCAAAATTTAACTAAAGTCGGTACAACAAACTACGACTAAATAGGGATAATAAAATCTCTATCTATTTTTCTTTTTTAAATATAAAATTCTATATATCCAGAAATAATAATTTAAAGCGTATTTACAATTTTTAAAGACAATAATAGACTATTTTATTACATAAATAGCAAAGGATTGAATTTTTTTGAGGTATATGACTATCTTCCCTGTTCTACACCGCTTACAGGGATAATGGTTTCAAATTTTTCACTGAGCAGAATACTTGTATTAACTATTCTATTTGTTTTGCGCCCATCAACTCCTCAACATCTAAAATTAAAACGGGAAGTTCTGCATTTTTCATTACTTTAAGTTGTGGAACTGCTCCGGAATCATTCAACTCTGTGATTTTAAGCAAATTTTGTATCAGTGTTTCTTTTAATTTCAAATATACCTGATTTTCTGTTAAAAACAGGATGTATTCCCATTACTCCAAACTGTTGTAGTTTCCCAAATTCCACTCCATTAAAATATTTTACCATCATATCATCCATTTAAATCCCTCCAAAATGCTTTTAATTGTTATAAACGGAATAACGGATTAAAAATTTAGAAATAAATCTGTTATCCTATTAAAAATTTTGATTTAATCATTATATGCTGAGATATTTTTCTATAGTGCCTCTAGTGGATGTTCATCGGGTGATGTTGATTCTAATTCAAATCTAAACCTACAGAAACAGTTATTGGTTAAGAAACTATTTTCAAGCTTATATGTCCTTCAATATCCATCCAAGAAAATGTTAATTTGGTAATTGTCTTACAAACACTGCAAAATATCTCTTTAGTATATTTATCGGTTTTCCAAGGGCAATTATTTATAATCATATATCCTTTAGAATCATTAGACATACGATTATTAATGAATCCTAAATTTGAGAGCAGATGAGACAAACAACTGATATAAATACATAGATCTCTATTTTCAGTTTTTGTTTTTAATTTTCCTGCTTCTTTCATGAATGATGTTTTCAATTTTTCTTCAAAATTTCTAGAGAATTCAGTTAAAAAACTATTTTTTCCATTTAAATCCATTTTGGTGGCTAAAAGGTTTCCAATCATGGTATAAAAGAAGATACTATTGTTTAACATTCCCTTTTCCCGGTTTAAATCTGTACCATGGCTATATAATGCAATTTCAATATTGCTTATCAATTCGTTAGTTTCGAATGGTTTGAGGATACAAGCAGCAGGTCTTGTTAATTTAATGGATTCCATTAAATCATGGTCGGTATGGGCTGTAAGATATATAACGGGCACATCAATCATTTCTTTATCCTCTTGGTGGTTTTTATACCATCATCCTTCCCTCTTATCTTTACATCCATTAAAATCAGATCTGGTTTTATTTCAACTGCTTGTTCAAAAGCATCATCACTAGAACTGGCAGAGTAACAATAATATCCATATGATTCTAATAAACGTCTAATTTCCATAGCTGTTATGAAATCATCTTCAACAACAAGAATTTTATTTCGAGTCATAATACAAACCCCCATCAAAATATCCATTATATCGATTCACTGTCTAACCTAACATTAGTCAAGACACTATATAATCATATATGTATACTATATACAACTAAATAATTTAGATTAACAAATACAGTAAATATAAATTATTAAATTTAATTAGTATACATTTCAGGTAAAATATATAAATTAGAGAGATTATTAACAAAATACTTAAAATAACGTGTTTAATTATCTCAATAAGTTTGATTTGATATTAAAACCTGAAAATTAAAGATTCATTTTATGGTTGAAATAGGGATGTTATACTGAAATCAATGGTAATTCAATTTCTGAGAATAATTTGTTAATAAATTTTTTATTATTAAATAATTTTCTATTATTATATAAATATACTCAAAATATAAGGGAAATAGAAAACTTTAAGCTATGTTAAGAGATAAATTATATTATATACTTAAACAAAGTATTAATATCAATATTGGGGGATTATATTATGTATGAAACTAAAATTGAGTTTAAATGTTTGTATTGTGGGATGTTATACGATCCAAATGAAGAGCTAGAATGTCCTGAGTGTGATGAAAAAACTAAAATAAAAAAATAAACTAAATTAATACTTAATAAATCCAAATTTAATAATTCTAAAGCTTGAATACAATAATCTATTCTATCGATGGTTTATTTTTCTTAATAACTTGTTCTAACAGCAACATTATCTTTCTGATTCATGAGAGGTATTGAAACAGTAGAAAAGATGCTGAAAAATAGGATAATTAACATGGAAATAACAATGAACGAGATGAAATCTGAAATTAAAGAATTATTAAAGAAAAATAAATAATATGAAAACATTGGATTTAATCTGATAAACAAAAACATGTTAAACAATAAAATGGCACGGATTTAAACGTTATAATGATAAATAAACGGATTTAGAATGTTTAAATTGATTTAAACTATAATATTCTAATTTTGTAATTAATATCTGTTTAAATTGATTTTAGTGATTTAATATTTTCTATATTAGATATCATAATTTTAAACAGTTTAGTTTTAAATTTTTTAAAATGTTTGATGGTATTTTTAAATGAAATTAAATAAATTTTTCTAATAATTGAATTTAAATTTTATCAATAGTATTAAATATCCCCTTCAAATAATTTTGCCTTTAATAGTATTTCAAGGATCAAAAATTAGCCAATATCCTAAAAAGACACCTATGATTAGGTAAATTTATATGAAATGTAGTATTAATATATGATATGGTGATTAATATGGGTGAAATACCAATAGCTCCAATAGGAAGAATAATAAAAAATGCTGGTGGACAGAGAGTTAGTGAAGACGCAGAAGTTGCTCTAGATAAAGTTCTTGAAGAATGGGCAGAAACTGTATCTAGACAAGCAGTAAAACTTGCTAAACACGCTGGAAGAAAAACCGTTAATGCATCGGATATTGAGCTGGCTGTCAAAGAAATAGACTAGCTTAATATTATTCTTTTTTTAAATTTTTTTATAAATTCACAATTATAATTTCATAAAATTTCCTATTTTAAGTACTTGGAATCGAATAAAACAGATAACTAACTCTTTTTAATAATAGTATCCTAGACCATTAAATTTATCAGATTATATGCTTAACAATCATTTTAAATAATTAAATCAGGGAATATATCTATCTAGACGATTTTTTCTATTCTAGAATAATCTTTATTTCAAATTACATCAAAAATTTTTTATGATAAAAGAACTACCAAGATACTAATATAATTCAAATTTTAATATAATAATAAATTTATTAAACAGTAATAAGATGTGGAGTGTGTATTCATGATTGAGAGACTTTAAATTATACCTTTAATTGTCAGGGATCTAGACGATGCAATAAAGTTTTATACTGAAAAATTGGGTTTTGAAATAGTAACAGATGCAACAATGGGTCCTATACATTTTCTAATGTAGTACCTAAGACTGGAAGAGACACTGAGATATTATTACAAGTTCCGGATTCTAGAGTTTTAGGCGAAGAAAAAGCAGAAGAATTGATGGATCAGATAGGTAAAAGCCCAACACTCATATTTAAAGTTGATAACTGTGTAAAAACTGTTGATCAGCTACGGAAAAGGGTGTAAAAATATTAAGAGAACCAAATGAATTACCTTATGGAACCCAGGCAATAATTGAAGATCTCTATGGGAATTAATTTGTTCTTCAACAAGCACCATCTGGCTTTTAATTGTTTATAATTAATTTTTTCATATTATTAGGATAAATATTTGAATTTTATTTTGGATGGAATCTAATCATTTTTTTTTTGAATGGATAGCCTTTTTTTGACTATTGTAATCATCTAAATTTTATGCATTGTTATAAAAATTATTTAAATTGATTCTCTTCTTAAAAAATGGATTTTAAACCTTTTTAAATGGTAAACATTATATATTAAAATATTCAAGTTAACTTGATAAGAAATAAAATAAATTTTATTATACTTGAATAATTTGTAAAATAGTATATTTCTGATGATTACCATTTGAAATTACCATACATGGATTCAGGATATTTTTAAAAAAAATTAGTTAATATATGTCTGTTAAAAATTGTATACTAAATTTAAAGTTGATAGGAAGTTTCTATCTCTATAAAAATTTACATGGATATATCCAAATCAAAAAAAGGTAGTTTAAAAAAGAATTTGGGGTTTAAAAGAATATAATTTACTCCTTTTTCTATAATCCAAACAAATGAAAGACAATATTAAAATTGATTAATTAATGGCATTTTTGTGATACAATAATTAAACATTAAATGGTAAATATCCTGCCCTTTTTGTTTCGTGGAACATATATTCATATTTCTAACCTAATGAACATATTATAGAATATTAATACTTTAAAAAAGTATTAAATCAATTACTATAAGATAA
>PMGM01000064.1 GCA_003158115.1 Methanobacterium sp. | reverse complement strand
TTATAGAAATTCTCTATAATATACTGAATTTATATTTGTATTTATGCTATTTGACAAAAATGTGAGAAATTACCATATATTGACTGTGTTGTATAGATGTACCTATTCATTTAGAGGTCAAACAGAGATTTTTTAAAATGTGAGAATTTTAACCCATTCAATTCAGTGAATGGATTAAGGTAATTCTAAAAAAAAACCAAATTTTTCTAGTGATATATTATTACAGATCTATTGATGATAAATTTATAGAATAGTATGATAATTTTATTTTAGTTTCAAATTTTATTAAATTAAAAAAAAAACGTGAATTTAAAAATATTATAGTATATAAAAAAATAACTTAATTTCTGAGATCTAAATATTTCCAGAACTTACCTTCATAGCATTCTCAATACTATTTTCTAATAATTTACTATTTATCTTATCCTTAACCAAATAATCTTGAGCACCTCTACCCACAGCACTAACTGCAAAAATATCCTCCTTAAGTCCAGTCAATACAATTATTGGTAAATCAGGTGCATTATATTTCATTATGTTGAAAGTGTCCATTCCCTCACTATCGGGTAGGCAAAGATCAAGAAGTATAAGATCAAAATGATCCTTTACTAAAATTTTAATACCATCATCTAAGCGACTGGTTTGAAATATATCATAATGAGGGTTATCATTCTCATTCAACATTTCAAGTATAGATCTGGCATCTCCAGGATTATCTTCCACCAACAAAATTTTTATGGGTTGCTTTTTCATTTTCATCCATAATCAATCCTTCTACGTAATATTTATAGACCTCTTAAGTAATATATCTTTCTATAGAAAATCGTAGAATGATTGTAATAATTAACAATAAATTATAATTGTTTAGGATAGATCTTCCAACTAATTAAGAATTAATTAGTTAATAAAATGGTTTTTAATTCCCCTTTCCAGTTAAAAGACTATTTTTTCTACCATAAAAATAATAAATAACCAAGCCTATTGCTAGCCATACAATAAATCTTATATGTGTTATTGTTGGCAATTCCGTTACAAGGAATAAACAGAATAATATTGCCAAAATTGGTACTAACGGTACTAAAGGAGTCTTGAATGGTCGTTCTAAATCAGGTTTTTGTATTCTTAAGATTATTATTGCTGCTGAAACTATTATAAATGCAGCTAGTGTTCCAATATTCACTAACTGAGCTAATTCAGTAATTGGTAGAAAAGCAGCTATTAAAGATCCTACAATGCCAACCACAATTATCCCATTTGTAGGTGTTCTAAAATCCTTATGTAATCGTGAAAAAAATTCTGGAAGTAAACCATCTCTGGACATAGCAAAGAACACCCGACTTTGACCAAAAAAGCTGACTAAAAGAACAGAAGTTATACCACACAAAGCCCCAATAGATATTACAATATTAGCCCACTGAATTCCTAAATTTGCTAATGCATAGGCAACGGGAGCAGCAGTATCTTTATAAGTGTAATAAGGAAAAATTCCATTTAAAACCCCAGATACAGCAATATAAAGTATTGAGCTGATGATAAGAGAACCTAAAATTGCAATTGGAAAAGTTTTTTTCGGATTTTTAACCTCTTCAGCTGCAGTGGTTATGGCATCAAAACCAATATACGCAAAAAATATAATTGCAGCACCTTTAAATACTCCGCTCCAACCATAAGGTAAAAACGGATGGTAATTAGCTGGATGAATATAATTTACTCCTATGGTTATAAAGAGAAGTATAACTGCTAGTTTAATAATTACTATTATTGTATTAACCTGTGAGCTCTGTTTTGCTCCACGAATTAATAACCAAGTTATTCCAGCTATTATCACTACTGCGGGAATGTTAATTATTCCTCCATCTATTCCTGGAGGGTTAATTAATTGTTGTGGTAAATTTAATCCCAATGAAGTGAAGATATTTACTATATAACCTGACCAGCCCACTGCAACAGCTGCTACGATAAGTAAATATTCTAAAATAAGGTCCCATCCAATAATCCATGCAAATAACTCTCCTAAAGTTGCATAACTATAGGTATAGGCACTTCCAGCAACAGGTATCATTGATGCAAATTCAGCATAGCATAATGCTGTAAATAAACAGGCAACACCAGCTATAACGAATGATAAAATAATTCCAGGTCCCGCATAGAGTGCAGATGCAATACCTGTTAATATAAATATTCCTGCTCCAATTATTGCACCAACACCCATTAAAAGAAGTCCAGATGTACCTAAAACACGTTTAAGTCCTTTGTCTCCTTCACCGGTTTCTAATAATTGATTTATGGATTTTTTCCAGAAAATTTTTCTTGTCATAAAACCTGTCTAAAATTTAATAGTAAATATTACCTATTGAATACTTAAACCTTTATTATTATCGTTATATGTAAATTAATAAATTTAATACCCTGGTATGGATAAATTATTATTTAAAATAAATTAAAAATAGTGATAATAAATGAATAACAATAACAAATGAATTTTATACATTTTTAGCGTGTTTTTCTTCACATTTCCGTATCCACAATAACTCCTTTAACAACAAATCACCATGTCCCTTAGGATTACTAGATATTTTAGATATTCTCTCATCATCGATGTGATCAAGTACCAATTCCCATTCACCAAGATTACTGTAAATATCCTTTTTTATATCGTAGACTTTCAATTCAAAAAGTTCAAGAACAGAATCTATGTCCTCATCAACATTCAACATTCTAACATGTTCCTCTATTGTAATGGGTAGTAGTATGGTTATTTTAATTTGTGTAATCAAGTAAGTTTCGTATGAATTTTCATAGCTAACACTATTAAGGTTTTTTAATCCATTTATTGGATCTTCAACCACTCTATCTGCATCTAATTTTTGATTGTTATTACGATAATAATTAACAATCTCATTTATCAAATCATCTAAACTATTTTCAAGATATATCTTATAGGTCAACATTTTCTCAATAATCTGAACTCTTTCATTGTTCTCGCTGATGTTGAATACCCCCAATAGACTAAATCTTTTTTAAAATCATTTTTTTTAGTAAATTATCTATTTAAGTTTGATACCATCTGCAACTGGGAGATCTCTAAGCCAACCAATATCACTTTTGTAAAGCATTCTTATGTCTGTTATTCCTAATTTTAACATAGCCAGTCTTTCAATTCCAAGTCCAAATGCTAATACTGGTGTTTCAACACCTAATGGTTCTAAAACCTCTGGTCTAAACATTCCAGAGCCACCTAATTCGATCCAACTTTCCTTTTCAGGCAGGTATATTTCGCACTCTGTTGATAGGTATGTGTAAGGGAAATATGCAGGTCTGAACCTTACCTTAAATCCTAATTTATGATAAAACTCTTCTATTATCCCTAACAAGTTTTTATAATTAATATCTTCAGCAGCAACAATTCCCTCAACTTGATGAAATTCGGGTAAATGTTTGTAAGTAATTGTTTCCCTTCTGAATACCCTTCCAACACTGAACATCTTTAGTGGTGGTTTTTTTTCATATAAAAACCTTGCAGAAACACATGTAGTATGTGTTCTTAAAACAGATTGTTTAGCTATTTCACGGTCCCAATCATATTGCCATCCTTCCGAACCTGTTGTACCTCCATTTTCATGAATATCAGATACCCTTTTTACAAGATCATCGGCGGGTAATTTTGAGTGCTTAGGATTTTTAATGTAGAAAGTATCTTGCATTTCACGGGCAGCATGGTCTTGTGGTTGGAAAAGACAATCAAAATTCCAGAAAGCAGATTCTAAAATATTTCCACTGGATTCTGTGAATCCCATGTTCAAGAAAACCTCTCTTATTTCCTCAATAATCCTTGTTAAAGGATGAATCTTACCTGGAAATGTTTCTGGATGTTCTGCATTGATATCATAACTTCTGAACTTTAAAGACTTCCATGATCCTGTTTTCAACTGTTCATGGGTTAATTGAGTTGCAGTAGGAGTTAGGTCAATACCCAATTCTAAAATTTTTTCACCCTCATCGGTAACTATTAATAAATAGTTCACATCTTTTTTTACATTAATTATTCCTTTTCTCTGTTTTAACAAGTTAAAACCAGTTTTTAATATTTTAGACGGTTCTAAAAATAGGATCTGTTGCATTTCAAGCAATTTTGTAAGGAATTGTTCATCGTTAGACTCTGTTCCTAAAGCATTTTTACCTTCATCTGTAATTTCTATAATTCCCTTATTTATAACAGCCCATTTCTTTCTTACAAGCCATCCCATAGCAATTTTAACTTCAGAGGCATTTAACCCTGTTTCTTTACTTATTTCTTTCATTGGAATGGAATTTTTCAAGCCTAAAGATTTTAGTATGATCCTTTCGGGTAAACCCTGTTCAGCATATTGTTTACCATTATCAGTTAGGCTTATAATATCTTGAACATCCTTCTGAACCTTTATTAATCCTCTAGATTCAAGAATTCCTGCAGCACTCATAACAGATTTTATATCCATATTTTGGGATTTAACAATCTCTTCGGGTTTTGCTTCATACCCTTCTGATTCTAAACCCTTCAGAACTTTTTTTTCGTAAATATGTAATTCATCAATAATCTTCTGGAGTTCCATATCATTCATATTATCAATTCCTGAATAAATTAAAGTGATTTCATTATTTTAAACATAAAAATTTATTAAAATTTGTCATTATATTCATCTAAAAGAGCAACCATCACAGATGATGCTGTTAAATCAGCTGTTGTGCCTGGATTTAAACTTTTTTTAACAAGATCTTTATCGAAGTCATTTATCATATCAATGCCCTTATCAGTCAAGATCCCACCTTCAGCTATTATTAAACGTGCATCTTCTGATACTTTTTGAGCAGTTTCAACATCATACTTTCTAGCAATAAGAGTGTCAGGATATATGGAGAGTATGGTTAAAAATGATTGTACAGTAGCATTATTTATAGTGCTGGTCTGTTTAACATCGTTGAATGTCGGATATCCAATTTCAAATGTTATGGGCATGGCTTTAGTAAGTTCATATGCCAACATATCCCACTGAGCAGACAGATCTAGGACATCATACATGTTGATACCTTTCTCAATTAACTGGGACTTCGCATCTTCACTTCCAACATCCAACTCGTCCTTCTCACCCATTCCTCCAGCATCAGCAATGTTTATAGCATCATAAAGGTTTGCAGCATCAAGGGATGTAGTAGCCCTCATAATATTATCCACATTATCTTGAACTTCACTCATATCACTGCTCATACCCGCAGCTGCAGATAGAGGAGTTAAAAGCATTATAATACCTAAATTGGTGTTGTTAGCCACCCATTTATCAGTTTCAACAACAGCATCCTTTATCAATTTACCTATTTCAATCTTTTTTAGAGAATCTGGGCCATGTTTAAGCCCTAATTCAGCAGCTTTTTTCATGATGTCTCCTATTACAACACCACTTATTAAAAAG
The DNA here is from genome assembly GCA_003158115.1 of Methanobacterium sp. Lineage (GTDB taxonomy): Archaea > Methanobacteriota > Methanobacteria > Methanobacteriales > Methanobacteriaceae > Methanobacterium_B. Next base: position 10,547 of record PMGM01000064.1, on the reverse strand, counting down.
TCTTCAAAGATCATATCTGGAAAGTCCCTCGTTCGATGGACATTTCCAGGTTTTGGATGTCCGCTTACTTCTAATACAGATGCAATTTGGGCAGTTTTTGCTACGAAATCAGGATCCAATTCTATAACTCCTTTAAATGTTTTATTCCTATTAGATAATTTATCTTATCCATTCATTTTATGTTTTATTCTGTAAATAGATGTATTAAAATTTGATTAAATACTCCCTTCTAAAAATTCGGGTGTAAAATGGGTTATTATCAAGTTTGCACCGGCCCTTTTAATACTTAGAAGTGATTCGTATATGGAATCTGAAGTTAGGTAACCTGCAGCTATTCCTGCCTTGAGCATTGAATACTCTCCACTAACTTGATATGCGGCAGTTGGCATTTTAAATTCATCTTTAACTATTTTTATAATATCCAAGCAGGGCATGGCTGGTTTAACCATTACAATATCGGCACCCTCTTCAATGTCCATTTTAGTTTCTCTAATAGCTTCATTTGAGTTTGCTGGACTCATCTGATATGTTTTCCTATCACCGGAACAAGGTGTTGAACAAATAGCATTCCTAAATGGTGCATAAAACGATGAGGCATACTTGGCAGAATAGGACATTATTATGGTATCATAGTAACCATTTAAATCTAATGTCTTTCTTATAGCTCCAACTCTTCCATCCATCATATCTGATGGAGCAACTATATCTGCACCGGCTTCAGCATGGCTTAATGCAATTTTAGAAAGATAGTTAAGAGTTAAATCATTAACAATTTCATCATCATCAATAATTCCACAATGTCCATGGGACGTGTACTGACACATACAAACATCAGTTATTACAATAAGATCTGTCTCTACTTTGAATTTACGCACAGCCTGTTGCACTATTCCATCCTTGCTGTAGGCCATTGATCCCTTTTCATCCTTGATAATTGGCATTCCAAAGAGGAGTACAGATGATAAACCTATCTCTTCAAGTCTAGATGCTTCTTTTACAGCATCATTTAAGGAATATCGGTATTGGCCAGGCATCGTGTCGATATGTTCCTTTTGACCATCTTCTAATCCTTCTTTTATAAAAATAGGATAGATAAAGTCTTCAGGATTGAGTTTATTTTCGGTTAATATCGTACGAATATTCTGATTTTTACGTAATCTCCTCATTCTTGTTACTGGGAATTCCATTTTATCACTTTTTTTTATCTTTAATGATCTCTTTACGATTATATGAAACTAGAAGTATAAATAATAATTAAAATATAATTTCCTATTCAGATTTAACATCCACTAAGTGTTCAATTCGATCAATTGAACGAACAACAGCGTCTGAAGTCATTTGTACGGTTATTGCCCCATTCTCACAGATTTCTGCACATCTTCCACAAACACGACAATTTTTTTCATTAATCACAGCTTTTCCATCCTTTAATACTATTGCATTTACAAAGCAGGACCCAGATGCGCACTTCCCACAACCAATACAAACTTTAGGATTAAAACTGATTTTCACGCCCATCATGGGAGTTAAACTGTTACTAATACTTTCAGGAAGGTTTGGTGTCATTTTCCAAAGACAACAGCACGGACAACAATTACAGATGGATAAAAGATCCTCTTTTGGCCCTGTATTTAACCATACACTATCTATTTTGTTTCTTCCAATTATATGTACCAATCCTGCTTCATTGCACTTTTCAATGTGTTCAATGGCCTCATTTGTACTTACAACCCTACCCAATTTAGAAGATATTTTTTGAGTACCCTTACCAAGAAATAAACATCCAAGCTCGTGTGGATAATCCTTGCAATCAGAGGCCACTCTACAAATACAGAAATCCATAACAAAATGATAGTTTGATCTTTTTATAACATCTCTTAAAACTTCACTTGGAAGCACAACATTTGGAGTGAATGGAATATCTTTATTAATCTGAATATCCTTAACTGATAAATTTTTGATGGTAACGTCTCTTGGTAACACCTGTATATCATCACCTTCAAAGAGTAACTTATCCACAATATTTGATATTAATGGTACTTTGCGACAAGCTTTTGCCATGAGAAATCGAGATTTAAATGTTAATTTAATAAATTTAACGCTGATATCTGAGAAGGTGATGTTGATCATGATAAAAATTCCTTTAATTTTAATTTTACCATTAATAATTTATATTTATTCATAATTACGTATTTTCAAAACTTAAAATAGTGGATCATTTACTCCATACGGTTTTCTACTGTAATATTTTTTTGCATGTTGAACAATCAGAGCATGATATTCGTTGTAAATAATCAAGTCCTGTGATAAGTTTGTTTCAAATAGATTTTTAACTTTATTGTAGTTATCATTATAATCTATTAAACCTATATGACTAAAAATTCTTTTTGTGTAGGTATCAACAACAAATTCTGATTGTTTAAAAGCGTAAAGTAGGATTGAATCAGCGGTTTCATTCCCAACACCCTTAACCTCAAGAAGTTCTTTCCTTGTTGGAATGGTGCCATCTAATCCAATATAGAATTTAGTAACTTCTTTAATGTACACTGATTTTTGGTTAACAAATCCCGCAGACCTGATGGCTTGTTTAAAAATTTCAGAATCTAAATCTAATAGCTTTTCAGGATTGATTGCTTTTAATGCTTTAAGATTTCTTAAAGCTATTTCCGCAGAGTTCCATGCAGTGTTTTGTGTTAAGATAGTACCTAAAATGATTTCATAGGTTTCATTTCGGGTCTGGGGCAGATCATAATTTAATGGATGGTGTACCATTTCAACACCTTTTTCAGTTGAGACATCTACACTTAACAGTGGCCACCATCCCTGTGGTCCGTATAGGTTGTATAACTTATTGTAAATCAACCTGATCTCATTTTCCATTTTAGTTGTCATAATATAATTAATCTCCATAAATCTTTTGAAAATATTAAAAACCCTTTAATAATTCTTTTAAATCACCTACGAATTCCAAACCCGCATTTCTTCCAGTTCCTGAGAATAATAAGATCTTTTCCTTATTTTCTTCTTTGAATAATTTTATATTTATCTCGGATTGGAGGGATTCATTTACTGTATTTGTCATTTCCCCTAATTTTGGGGCGGGAATATCCACACCTTCAGCCCGGTTTGCGTTTATTTGGAGTTCTAGATGTTTATGGGTTAATATGATTTTGATATTGTTTTTAGTTACATCTAATTTTTCTATTTTAGCTCCATTATAAGTTGTAAACTTATAAAGTTCATCATTGTAAAGTAAACCGAATATGTAACCCGTAAAATAATTACCTAACCAGGGAATTTTGGCAATAGATCCGAAGAGTGATATATCCTCAACATCAAAATGGTTAGTTTGCATCCATATCCATGATGATGGCATAGAGGAACCCCAATCTTTTTCAATATAACCCTTACCACCAGTAAAGTCTTTTTTTTCACCATTTATTTCTACATATCCATTTATTGAATGGTTTAAGCTTAAAACTCCATGATAACATTCTAAAAAAGGAATAAAAGCATAAATGCCCATAACGCCTGGAGAAAATCTATTAACTGGCCAAGGTATTATATTTTCAAATTTCATTTGTGCTTTGATTTTGGTTTCACCATTATCCATGTCAAGAATGATGTTTTTCAAGCTGAATGAGTTTTTATCAATCTTAATTTCAAATTTTTCTTTATCTGCCCAGAAGCTTGAAAGTGGATATTGATAGTAGTGAAGTTCCGTGTTTCGGGCATCCACAAACATAACAAAAGCATGGGAGTTACCGGGATTTTTGGTTATAGATAATCCTGCTATTATGGCATAGGCTATTTTTTCATCTTTAGAAACAGATTTGAAGTACCATCCCTCAAAATAATCTTTTTTCTTTCCTCTACCTTGGAAAACTTCTGGCTTCCATATTTTTGTCATAAAACTCTCCTATCAACCAATATTCACAATAATTTTAGCTGCACTAGGATCTTCAGCTACCAAACCACCAACATTCGTATATTTAACGCTTTTAATCTACTTCATACTCTTTAACACATTCTCTGTAAATATGATACTACAATATAAGGGAGTTGGAAAGTGGAAAGATTATCTATATGGTGAACGTGTGTATGTCTTACTGAGTTTCATAGCAAAGAGTATTCTGGCTTGGATAGTTTTCTTAGGTGTATTTGCACCATTTTAAATACTTAAATCATATATTTTTTTTTATTCTTTTTAAAATGAAATATATAAATATAAATATTTTATATTCTACAGGAAATAAAAATCATAAGATTTTTTGTTTTTATAAAATTTTTTTATCTTCCTTTACCGTATCTAAGGTAATATAATAAACCATGGATAATCATAATAAATAAGATTGACACTTATATAATATTAGAAATAGGTATGAATTCAATATTTAATATAATTTTAAAAATAAATTTATCAAATATTTAGGGAAAACAAATATGTCAGGAAATATGATCGGTAAAATGTTCAACGTCACAACTTTTGGTTCAAGTCATGGAACAGCACTAGGGGCTGTTGTTGACGGCTGCCCTGCAGGTCTGGAACTTTCAGTTAAGGATATACAAACTGAACTGGATAAAAGAAAACCAGGTACCAGCCAAATAACTACTTCTAGACAAGAATCTGATGAAATAAAGATACTATCTGGAATATTCCATGGAAAAACTGATGGAACTCCAATTACAGCAATAGTATTCAACAAAGATATGGATTCTTCATCATATGAAGAGCTTAAAAATAAACCCCGGCCGGGACATGGTGATTACACATGGACTGCACGATATGGTGCCTATGATTATAGGGGAGGGGGACGTGGAAGTGGAAGAGCTACAATCGGCCAGGTTATTGGGGGTGCTGTTGCAAAGAAACTCCTGAGTACAATGAAGATTAAAGTAATATCCCATGTTACTCAAGTGGGTACAGTAAAGGCAGGTAAAATGGAACCTAATGACATTGAATCAAATGTTGACTCAAACATTGTCAGATGTGCAGATCCCAATGCTGCACCACGTATGGAAGCACTTATATTACATATGAAAGAACAAGGAGACTCTGTAGGTGGAGTTGTTGAAACAATAGTTTTAAATCCTCCCACAGGACTTGGAGAACCTGTATTTGAAAAACTTGACTCAGATATAGCAAAAGTTCTTATGGGCATAGGATCTGTTAAGGGTGTTGAAATAGGTGTAGGATTCCTTGCTGCAGAGTTAAAGGGTTCACAAATGAATGATGAATTTTATATGGATAATCATATTGTGAAAACTAAAACTAACCATTCAGGTGGTATATTGGGCGGTATATCTACAGGAATGCCTATTATAGCACGTATGGCCGTTAAACCAACACCATCTATCTCAAAAATCCAGAAAACCATAGATCTCAAATCAATGGCAGATACTGAAATTACTATTAGTGGTAGGCACGATCCATGCATATGTCCCCGTATAACACCAGTAGCAGAAGCCTCAGTTTCCATAGTTATTGCAGACCACCTAATCAGAGCGGGATATATTAATCCAGTTAAATTATAAATTATTTGAACTAATTTATTGATCAATAATTTAGGAGAGATAAAATATGGATTGGATAGTAGTTGCAAAATGTAATGAATGCTCAAAAGAAAAAACATATGAAGTATCGGGAAATACTGTTCCATATTCTACAGGTGATTCAATTGAACAATGCATCTGTGGAGGACAGTTTATTGTTGATGAGATACTTGAAGTAGGATGATTAGAATTTAAATTTAAATTAGAAAAATTAAACTAATCAATCTTTACTTTATTTTTTTAATTTCGCGTTAAATTCCTGAATGAGTATGATCTGAGTTATTTTTTTTAAATTTATAATAAAAGAAGAAAAAAATTTATAGAATAAAGATGAAACTATTTCGTATGATACAAAATAAAACAACAAAATTTGGATTAATGTCCATAGCAATGCTGTTTATTTTAGTTTTGTCTATAGGTGCTGTAAGTGCTCATCAACCACGTTTGGAATTAGGAGTAAACAGTTCAATGACTAATCCCATTGTGATCCAAAATTCAGAGATTTCACAAGCTTGGTATGGAAAATTGAATGGTCAACCTGATTACTATAAGATAACTTCTACTAAACCTTTTGAATTATTTGTAAATATTCTAGTACCTCAGGGTCCGGGAATTAGCAGTGATTTTGTTTCAGCTCAGATTACAGATTCGTCAGGGAAAACAATAACTACACTTGGTGGAAATCAATCCAGTTGGACACCTATGTTTGAGGAATTTGGAGGTGACTATTATCTCCAAGGTCCCACATTTGATCAAAATGTCAGTGCAGGAACATATTACATCAAAGTATTCAATAAAAACAATTCAGGAAAATATAGTCTAGCAACAGGCGCAATTGAATCATTCCCACCATATGAATCTCTTAAAGCCCTTATAACCATACCTTTACTTAAAGAACAGATATTCGGTAAACCTGTTACAATACTATTTTTTGAGTTTTTAGGAATTATCTTGGCTCTTGGAACAATTATGGTATTAGCTGTGATGGCCTTTATGGCCAGAAAGTCAAGGGAACTTGCTGAAATAATAGTTAAATTTGGTAATGCAATAAAATGGTTTAGGCCAATAATGTGGTTTGGAATAGCCATAACAACTATTGTATGGATTTATGTCCTATCCAGAGATCTATCGAATATAGTTGGACTTGTTAATACATCTATACTCGTAATTGCAATAATATTAAGCTGGTACTTTAGTTCCAAAATATCTAAAATGGAATATGGAAAAATTCCTATCATCAGTACAATAATAACTGTTCTAGTTTGGTGGTTATTTGTTTACTGGGCAATTGCAGTAATTTAAAATATCCCTTTTTCTTTTTTTACAGACTAACTCCATGTATACGTAAACAAGAGAATGTCATTTAAAATTTATAAACTGTCATAAATCAAAAAAAAATTTTAATCCCATGTTAGAATCTACGAATGCATCCAAGGTTTGTACAATAATGCTTCTAGTACTGGTGCCATAGCTGTTAATGTTGAGCTGCTGCTTTTTTTGATTCTATTATCTAAAATAGGAAGTTGGATACATATCCTTTGTTATTAAATCCAATTATTCCCTCAATAAAACTTTTAGGTTCTTGAAAAGAAATGATGGTTAAAATGCAAATGTATCTATGGTCTATAATTTAATTGAAATTTCTATTAGTTCATAGAATGTAAATGTGTTTGATTCAAAAGATTACCATGGAAATGTTCTTTTTAGGATGTGATTTATAAGTCATTTATTAATGGAATATTCTCTTAAAGATTTAACATTTTGGTGATTTTCATCACATGTAGTAGAGGGTTTTTTTATGAAAATTTATAATAGTACATAAATTATTGTGATTATTAACATTAAATTTATTTAATCACTCTAAAATAAAATTAAATGAGGGATAAAATAATCCCTCACTTTTAGAAATAATGATTTGTATTGTTATTATTTTAATAGAAAAAAACTTATTCAAGGATTATCATATTTTATCACGATATTCAAGTTTTCCACCGCATTGGCATTGTTCAAAATCATCTGGTGATTTATCAGGTTGAAGTTTATAGAATCCCCCACATTTTTCACAGACCAGATAACCATTCTCTGCAACTTTTTCATTATCAGGTGTGGCTCCCACTTTGTAAACGGTTTTATCATTGTTTAAAGGTGTTATATTACTTTTTGAATCAATAAATTCCATCTCACGTAACCTCTTTATTCGTTCCTCCGTAGGGGGATGTGTTGAAAAGAATCTACTACCACTATTATCTCCGATAGCGGGATTTATAATATAAATTCCATTAAGAGCCATGTTTGAAATCTTACTTTTTGATTTTTGCATAGTACTTATTTTCTCCAGGGCACTTGCTAATCCTTCAGGATACCCTGTTAGATCAGCTCCTGTAGCATCTGCAAGAAATTCACGTTTCCTAGAAATTGCAAATTTGAGTAGTTGAGCAAATAATGGGGCCAGAAGAACTAGAACAATAAAAAGAATGAGAAAGATAAGCCCAGCGGAGCCATTTCTGTTACCTCCACGCAATGCTCCTCCATAAACTGAGTAACGGGCCATATATCCTAAAAATACAAAAGTCCCTGCTAGAACAACTGCTACAGTAGCAATTAAGATATCATAATTTCGTATATGGGCCATCTCATGAGCTATAACACCTTCAAGCTCTAGACGGTCAAGTTTTTCAACTAAACCTGTTGTAACTGTAATACTAGCATTTTTAGGGTCACGACCAGAAGCAAAAGCGTTGGGCACGTCTGTACTTATCATGTATAACTTAGGCATAGGAACGCCAGCGGCTATGCTCAAAGCTTCTACAGTGTTATAAAGATAAGGCTCATCCTTTTTAGATATCTTATTTCCGCCTGACATGGATGTAATAATACTTTGGCCTCCATAGTAACTGCCTAACAAAATAAGGGCAAAAATTATTAGACCAAAAACTAAGCCCATGATTGGAGAATTATAGTACATTCCTATTAAATAACCTATTAAACAGATTATAATTGCGTAAAATGAAAAGAAAAGGTATGTCCACCTTTTATTGGATGTGATATTCTTATAAATTGGATCCATTAATCTTCACCCTCATAAATTTTTACTTGGGGAACTTCCCTTACTTTTCCTGATTCAACTTCAAAAAATTCCTTGGTTTGGAATTTAAAATAATGAGCTACAATATTAGTTGGAAACTTTTGTATAGCATTATTTAAATCCAAAACTGTTCGATTATAACGTTGTCGGGCATAGGCTATTTTATTCTCAATACCAACCAGCTCTTCCTGGAGCATTAAGAAATTTTTATTTGCTTTAAGGTCAGGATAATTTTCTGCAACTGCAAAAATGGATTTTAAAGCTTTTGCTGCGACATTATCCGCTCCTGCGTTTTCCTGTATAGTTGAAGCATTCATCCAATCACTTCTAGCCCTTGTGACAGCTTCGAGGAGTTCACGTTCGTGATTCATATATCCTTTAACAGTACTTACCAAATTAGGAACTAATTCAAACCGCTTTTGTAGGAGGGTGTCAATATTGGAATAAGATGTATCAACCATATTTCGCATTACAATAAGATGATTATAACTATAAACCAAGTAAGCAACGATTAAGATTAATATTCCAAGTATAATATATGAAGCGTCCATTTTTTTTATCCACCTTTATAAAAACTGACAGTACTATTCTTTTTCCATATTATACGAAAAGTTGGTGTTTTTAGTTTAAATATTTTGTTAATAACTTTGATACAGACTATAAATATTAAGCAAGGGAAATTGATCCAATGTCTGAATTTATCCGTCTTCATAGAGCAAAATAAAGTGATTGAAATAAATGGGAGAAATTTAAATGTTTTTTAAGACGGTTAATTCGTTTTCAGATGCTTTGTAGATAAAGATAGTCCAGAAAAGATTTTAATTGATATATTACCTTATAATAGGAAAAATTTAACTTAATAAAGCTAATAAATGTTTATTTATATTTCAAAGACGTAACAATTAAGTATGGGAACTTAGAAATGTGAAAATTTGTTTTTTAAGCTGGAATGTGATTATTAATTTTTGGAATGTTGATTGTATTAATAGNNAATGAATATTCATTCATATTGGTTGATTAGTCATTCAACTATGAATTTTTTATTATAAAAAAGTATTTTAACTGAATAGTTAATTTAATTGGCTTTTATTTAACAATTAATTTGGGGATATAAGGTGAATAACATGCAGATGAGAAAAACNNCTAATAATGGTGATGAAATTTCAGCACTGGGATACGGTGCAATGAGGCTTCCCTTAAAAACTGGAAGAGTTGATAAAGACCGTGCTAAAGAACAGATATATTATGCAATTGATAATGGCGTGAACTTCATTGACACCGCATATCTTTATGGATCCAGTGAATCTTTTTTAGGAGAAATATTACAGGAGGGATATCGGGAAAAAGTAAAGCTCTGCACAAAAATGCCTGTAATGCACATAAAAAAATATGAGGATATGGAGAAATATCTAGAATTACAGCTTAAAAATCTTCAAACTGATTATGTTGATTATTATCTTCTCCACGGTATTAGTAAGAGTGGTTTTGATAATCTAAAAGAATTAGGAGCTCTTAAATTTTTAGAAGATGCCCAAAAGAAAGGAAAAATAAAACATATTGGATTTTCATTCCACGACAATGGGAATGTATTTAAAGAAGTTGTAGATGCCTATAATTGGGATATGTGTCTAATCCAGTATAACTATTTAGATGATCATAATCAAGCCGGTAATGAAGGCTTGAAATATGCTGCTTCAAAGGGAATTGACGTATTTATTATGGAACCTTTAAAAGGCGGAATTCTCGGTGGAAAAGTGCCCGAGGAAGTAACTTCAATATGGAATAAATCTGATGTTAAAAGAAGTCCTGCTGACTGGGCCTTAAGGTGGGTTTTGGATCATCCTGAGGTTGTATGTGTTCTTTCTGGAATGGGTGAGGAAGAACATATTAAAGAGAATATTAAAGTTGC
>PMGM01000050.1 GCA_003158115.1 Methanobacterium sp. | reverse complement strand
AATATCTTAATCGATCATTCTTTCTTGCACTTGTTCTTGATCGAGTTTAAGTATTAAATAATCACCCATTGCACTTATATCTTCATTAGATACCATTAAATTCTTTTTATTTAAAGCATTTCCTGATGTGACTATTATATTATGTATAAGGCAACCTTTTGGATCTATTGCCATATCCGTTACTTTCCCGACTTCCATCCCATTGATAGATATAACGGTTTTTCCAGTGAAATTATTGAATCGGGTACCATTTCCAAGATTATCATCTATTTTATCAACTTTATGTTCTTCAATCTCAGTTTTATTAAGCTTTAACTGTAAATAATCTCCAACTTCAGCTATATCATCGTTAACAATTACCACATATTTTTTATTAAGTGCAGATCCTGTTGCTATGAATATTTTATTCACTAAACATTTTCCAAATACAATGGCAATATCTTCAACTTTACCCACTTCATTTGCTTCTTTATCCAAAACTTTCATTCCTATAAACTCATTAGCTTTCATTTTTCATTCTCCTGCCCTAGAAATTCATGATTTAGTATAAAATATGCATACATTATTATGTATTTAGTACTATAAGAAATTTGTTTTTATATCGAATACCTATTATGGTCGTGTTCCACAATAAACAACCAATCCATAGTACTTCCATACAACATCAATGCTTTTAAATCCTTTTTCATCAAGCCATTTAAGATGCTTATTTAATGGTGCTGGGAAATCTTCGTCTATTTGTTTAGGAAGCCATTTCTCCCTTACTTCTTCTTCGGGTAGATTTAGAAGCATGAAATCGATCCATTTCCCCCTATAAATTTGACTTAGTTTTTCATTTGAACCAAGTACAACATCAGAGTTTAAAAATACTCCACCTTCCTTTAGAGCTGAATATATTTTACTGTAGAACTTTTTTTTATCTTCATTGGTTTTAATATGGTGAAGGGCAAGTGATGAAACAATTATATCGTATTTTTCTTCAAAATCAAATTCAGAAAAGTCTCCTGTATAATACTCTATGTCAGTGTAATCTTGGAGTTTAATTTTTGCCATCTGTATCATATTCTCAGCTATGTCAATGCAGCTAATTTTAGAATGGGGATATTTTTCTTTAACGGCTTTTGTTATGTTTCCTGTTCCACTGCCTAGATCAAGAAGTTTAAACTCTTCCGAATTATCAAAGGGAATTACAGATACCATACAACTTATCATATCATCATATCTTGGTATTAACTTTAGAATGGTATTATCAAATTCTTTTGCTTCTTCTTCGAAGTGTTCTTTAACTTTATCCATTTTTTCTCTCCTTCAGATTAAATAACATATTTCAGTGTTTCCTATTAGATTATACATATCAATTATCATAAATTTAGGGGTAAATAAACTAAATTTTAAGAATAGATTTAAGCGTCTAAATCTAAAATAGAAAGTTATAGACTAAAATTTAGATCGAGAGGTAAAATCATATGTTAGGTGAAAATGAACTTATAAAACTATTTCCAGATTTTAAAGAACTTATACAACCTTCAGGTATTGATTTAAGAATTGATGAGGTTTTTTTACAGATAGGTGCTGGATCGTTGATTGACAATGAGAAAAATCTTCCTAAAATTGAAAAGTTAGAACCTCCCATTTATGTATTAAAGCCTAAAACAGCATATCTTGCAACTATCGATAGAAAAATAAAGATCCCTAAGGGATGTTCAATGTTATATTTACCACGATCTACACTTCTGAGATCTTTTGTGTCGGTACATACAGCTGTTGGGGATCCTGGGTTCTATGGAACATTACAATTTATGTTATACAACTATGGAGAATTTGATTACACCGTTAAAAGGGGCGAAAGAATAGCTCAGGGTGTTGTTTTTGACGTTACAGGTTCTGGAGAGTATAATGGAAGTTATCAAGAGGAAAAATAATTAAATTATTCCATTAACTTTTTATGATAAAATAATGTTCATTATTAAAATACAATTTGTAAACACAAAATTAGCTATCTTCAGTTTTTATTATTCCTTCGAGACGTTTTATAGCATTATATCTATCTTTTTTCTCGAGTTTAGCTTGTTCCAATGCATCTTTCAGTGTTTGAATGGAATTATCGTATACTTCACGATCCACGGGATATGGATATCCATCTTTTCCTCCATGTGTAAAACTGTACTTCACAGGATCTTCCCAGCTTGGTTTAGACCCATATACGAGGTCTGATATCAAAGCAAGGGCTCTAATCTTCTTTGGACCTATACCTTCAAGAGAAATCAACTCTTCATAGTTTGATGGTTGAAGTTCCCAGGCACGTTTTAAAACTTCGAATTCACGATCTGAAATATCTTGATCCAGCACAGGGTGATGGCGTGGCATTTTAAATTCGTTAAAATAATTGTCAAGTTTCATCTGTGACTTAAAAATTAAAGGTGTTCTGTCTTTGAAATATTTCTTCAAGTGTTCTGGATTGTCACATATAAGATCCACACTGATATCCCTTGCATTGTCACTATCCAAAGAAGTCATATCCAGGGTGTTATCGGTTTGAATATCACAGCAAATGCCAATGTGGGGCTCTTCAAGATATTTATCCACAGATTCACTAAACCAATGATATCTTCTAGCGTAACGAGTTTCTTTATTCATTCCCTGTTGTATTACTGCCCATTTCCCTTCTTCAGTTAATATGAATGAATGATGATATAATTGGTAACCATCTTGTATACATGAATTATCGATCTTGGCTGATATTCTACTCGAATGAACAAGATCATCGATTTTTCTGGTGGAGAGTGAAAATAAATCTCCTGCAGCTTCTATATCAGTCGGTGTCTTTCTTGATGCACGCCCTTTACCACCTGCAACAACCATACCATGTTTTTCAGCATTTATAACAGTTTTTAGGGCCCCACATGTTGTTGTGGTAGTTCCTGATGAATGCCAATCAAAACCCAACACACAAGAAAAAGCTTGGAACCAGTAAGGATCAGATATACGTCTGAGAAACTCATCAGAGTCATATTCGTAAAGCATCACATCTACAACGCCTTCTGTTAATTTTACCATCCTATTGAATAGCCACTTAGGAGCTTTTCCCCCATGAAGTGGTAAATTGACAACACCCCTTGACTGCATATGAATACCTTCTTTTATTATAAAATCTTAAATTATTTCAAAATCTTCAAATATTTACACTCTTCTTATATATTTCATTATGTCTAAACATATTATTAATCTCAAAATATAATTAAATAAATGTTTTATTAAAATTTGGATAGGGAGAATAATATGCCTATAAATCAGACAGAAACTAATCTTGAAGCAATCACAGTTACTATAGCATTACTTGAAAAACAGGAAAATATTGATGAAGAACAATTACAAAAATTAAAGGATGAAAGGTCTAGTCTTTTAAAAAAACTCAGGGTTCTTGAATAATTTTAACCTATTATTTTTTAAGTTATCAAACTGAATACTCCCGCTTAATCCTATTTTTAAGATGCATTTAACATCCTATCTATTGCCACCTTTGCCTTTTCAGCTGTTACCTTTGGAACCATAACCTCAAACTCCTGGTTAATTAATGCATTTTTAACCTTGTATAGGTTGGTTAATTTCATATTTTCACATATTGCATCTTTTAAAGCGGGAATTATTGTTTTATCCGGATTTTCTCTTTTAAGTCGGGTAACAAGATCGACTTCTGTTCCTATTATGAAGATTTTCTTATTTGACTCAGCAACATGTTTTATCATCCCACCTGTACTTAAGATGTAATCTGCATATTCTTGAACTTCAGGATCGCATTCTGGATGGACCAGTATATCTGCATTAGGATATTTCTCCCTTAAAAAGTATAGATCACCTAAATTGAACATTTTGTGGACGTAACAATGCCCTCCTTCAGGTGCGGGTATGATCTCTTTATCTTTAAGTTGATGGGATACGAACCATGCAAGGTTCATATCAGGACCAAAAAGGATCCTACCCTCTTTTAGACTTTCAACTATTTTAACTGCATTTGCTGATGTACAGAGTATGTCTGCTTCTGCTTTGGCTTCTGCAAGTGTATTCACGTAGAGAACAACAGCTGCATCAGGGTATCTTTTTTTGTAGGTTTTAAGTTCATCTGCTGTTAACATATGAGCCATTGGACATCCTGCATTTTTATCGGGAAGAACTATTCGTTTATCCGGGTTTAAAATAGCTGCGGTTTCTGCCATGAAGTCAACTCCACAGAATACAATCATATCTGTGTCTTTGATCTTAGATGCTTTAATGCAAAGTTCAAGTGAATCTCCTATAAAATCTGCAATTTCCTGTATATCGCCGGTCTGGTAATTGTGTGCAAGTATAATAGCATTTTTATCTTTTTTTAGTGCTATGATCTCCTTTTGAAGTTCATTCAACATGTTATCGCCTTTTAATTTTTAAAAAATAATTTTATAGAAAATTGATACTTAGGAATAAATTAAAATTCTTTTTTTAATTACTCAACAAATCAATAAAACATTTTATTATCTAATGATTTCTATTTTCCTTTGATAAATAGATTTATCTTTGAATTTATATTAATGAATTTTTACATTTAAAAAACCTATTCTAATATTAAATCTAGACATCATTAAATAAAAGAGATTATGTTTAAATTATATTTCTGCACCCTTAAGTGCACCTATGCAATGGCAAGTTCTTTCCTCTGCCATATTTGATATGGCAGTATCCATGAGTGTCAACAGATCGTGCTTCTTTCTATCCATAATATCAAAAACTTCATCTATGGTCAGATTGGATGGAGATATTGAAGCTGCATAGTTAGACACAGTCGATATACTTGCATAACACATTTCAAGTTCCCTTGCAAGTACAGCTTCCGGTAATCCTGTCATACCTACTACTGTACCTCCTAACATCCTGAACATCTGGATTTCTGCAGGTGTTTCAAATCTTGGACCTTCCGTACAAACATAAATGCCACCATCGATAACTTTACCAGATGAACAAATTGTCTTTCTTAATTCACTGCAGTAAGGATCTGTAACGTCAATATGCACAGTTCGGTCATCGTAGAATGTTCCATTTCGAAGTTTAGTAAAATCAATAAAGTCATGGGGTATAACGAAATCTCCAGGTTCTATCTCTCTTTCAAGAGATCCAACTGCATTTGTTGCAATAATTCTGTCTACTCCTAATTTTTTCATAGCGTAGACATTTGCACGATAATTAACCATATGGGGAGGTTTAGAATGTCCTTTAGAATGTCTCGACATGAAAGCCACTTTTTTTCCATGGAGTTTGAAGATTGAAATTTTTGGAGAATTACCATATGGGGTTTTTAAAACTTTTGTATCGATTTCATCACCCATGGTAACTATTTCATACACACCTGTACCGCCTATTATGCCTATCATTTAGTTTTTCCTATAATTTTTTATATTAAATAATTTTTTTTTCAAATTTAAAAAATAAAGATTATTATCCCTTTGCAACTCCTATCGGTACCATTTTACCGACTAAAAGGGATATCCCTGCTTTATGGCAAGTTCTTACAACTTCATCGACATCTTTGTAAGCTCCTGGAGCTTCTTCCGCTACAACAGGCATTGAATTAGCTTTTATTGTGATGCCCTTAGATTCTAACATCTTTTTAACTTCATGACCATTGTACTCTCGTTTTGCACCGGCTCTACTCATTTTACGACCTGCACCATGGGCAGTTGATCCAAAAGTTTCATCCATTGCATTTTCTGTTCCATGTAATATGTAAGATGCTGTTCCCATGGTACCCGGGATCATAACAGGCTGTCCAATTGCCCTGTACTTTTTAGGAATCTCCTCTCTTCCCGGTCCAAATGCCCTTGTAGCGCCTTTTCTATGGACATAAACATCGGTTTTTTTACCTTTTACAGTATGGGATTCTTTTTTGGCAATGTTATGTGCAACATCATAGATTATGCCCATGTTCATTTCTTCAGCATCCCTTTTGAAGACTTCTTCAAAGGATTCGCGAACCCAATGGACTATCATCTGTCTGTTAGTCCATGCATAATTGGCTGCACCAGCCATGGCCTTGAAATAATCTTGAGCTTCATCAGAGTCTACAGGTGCACATGCTAACTGACGGTCTGGAAGATTAATGTTGTAGGTTTTATAAGCTTTATCCATAGTTCGAAGATAATCTGCACAAATTTGATGTCCGCATCCACGTGAACCAGAATGTATCATGACTGTTATTTGACCTTCCTCAATACCAAAGACCTTAGCTGCTTTTTCATCAAATATTTCTTCCATTTTTTGAATTTCAAGGAAATGGTTACCTGAACCGAGTGATCCTAACTGGGGAACACCTCTCTTTTTAGCTTTATCACTTACCTTGTCCGAATCTGCTGCATCCATTTTACCGTTTTCTTCAAGATATTTAAGATCTGAATCCCAGCCATAACCATTTTCAACAGCCCATTCAGCACCATTATTCAATACGTCATCTATTTCTCCTTCCTTAAGTCTTAATTTTCCTTTACTTCCAACTCCTGAAGGAATATTTTTGAAGAGTGCATCTACAAGTTCATTTATTCTAGGTTTAACATCATCTTCTGTGAGGTTGGTTCTCAATAATCTTACACCACAATTTATATCAAAGCCCACTCCACCAGGACTTATAACTCCATTTTTAGCACTGAAAGCTCCAACTCCACCAATACTGAATCCATATCCAAAATGGATATCAGGAAGTCCGATTGAAAACTTTTGAATACCTGGAAGACATGCGACATTTGCAACTTGATCAAGGGCACCTTTTTCAACACCTTCAATCGCATCATCATCGAGATATATTCTTCCAGGGACTCTCATTCCCTTTTTATAATCTGTGGGAATTTCCCATACACAATCTCTAACTTTTTTCAATTCTTCTGTAACCATAAACAAACTCTCCAAAACAAACTTTTATCCTATAAATTTTTAGTAATGTCAATTTTAAGCCGATGTATTCCTAATTTTTAACTATGTTTATTATAAAATCGAGTTAAATAATTTAATCCATCTCTATTTGATATTAACTTAACAGACCAGATACACTAATATAAAAACTTAATATAAATTCATTATAAAATTTTATGTTCAAACTTGTATAATCATATTACCGCATTTCTATGTTTTTGATATTATGAACACTTCAAATTGAATTATTTATTTTCCATTATTCCAAGTTTTTTATGCTGTGAAGCTATTTCATCAGCCATTTCATCTATTTTTTTGTAATCTTCTTCCTTTGGGAATCCTTTTATAATTAGTGGTGATATTATATCCACTTTTAAAGTACTGATCATTCCTGTGATCTGATCAAGCATCCTTCCACCCCATCCATAGGATCCCATAACTGAAACAAATTTTAACTTAGGTCTAAGGGCATTTGCAAGATATGTAGCATATATCACACTAGGATGAGGGCCTGTTAATACTGTTGGTGAAGCAATTACCATTGTTGTTGCATCCACAAGGTCTAATGCCACTTCTCCCATATCGGTATAGGTCAAGTTTAATGGTTTTGCTTCTACGTTGCGTTCAACTAATGCATTCACCAAATGATCTACCATGCGTTGGGTACTGCCATGCATTGAGATATATGGTATGATAACTTCATTCTTTGTATTATCTGATGTCCAATCTTTATAGGCATCTACTATAAATTGGGGATCATTATAGATTGGGCCATGGCTCGGTGCTATTATTTTAATTTCTATTTTATCCAGTTTCTCTAGATTTTTCCTGATTATAGCCCTGAAAGGCATCATTATTTCGGCGTAATATTTTTTAGCATTTCTGTAGATATCTTTACCAGCAAATAATTGGGTTGTTGCTCTGTGTGAACCGAAAAAATCACATGAAAATAGTATTTTATCCTCTTCTAGATATGTTACCATGGTATCTGGCCAGTGTACCCATGGTGTTATAAGAAATTTAAGATTTTTGTTGCCTAGATCAAGTGTATCTCCGTCGTTGATAACCATAAATTTTTCTTCATCAATTAGAAGAAATTCCATTAATAATCCCTTACATTTTGAATTTGTAATTACAACCGCATTTTCATACTTTTCTAGTATGTTTGGTATGCTTCCTGAATGATCTTGTTCTGCATGGTTAACAATCAGATAGTCAATATCAACATCTAATTTTTCTAAATTATCTAGTAATTCATGAGTTTTAGCAGGATCAACCGTATCTATAAGGGCGGTTTTATCATTGCCTTTGATAATATAAGAGTTATAACTTGTTCCATTGGGAATATGTATTAGTTCATCAAAAATTCTCCTATCCCAATCAACCACACCTACAGAATATACGTCTTCTTTTATTTTCCTATAAATCATTTAAAATCACCCCTAAATCTGTTATGCCTCTCAGTAAAAGCTAATTTTAAAGAATTTTAACTTATATTTCTCTATTTGTAATCCCTTATGGATTAAAGTCAGTTCTGTATAATTTTGGCAATTTCCAATCAACAATTTAGAGTTCTTAGATATTTTTATTATACTAAATCATGCAACGAATGGATTAGTAGTTATTTAATTGTAATTATATATTTGTATTTATAATCCGAAGCATAAAAAAGTTCTGATATAAAACCTTAAACACTCTTAAACATTATTTAAAATCATTTAATCATTGATAAATTATTTTAAATCATATTTTAATATAATTTCCATGGATAAAGATAAGTGCAGTTGTAACCATAATTATAGTGAGAATAAATAGTTTGGGTGAATAATAATGATTAGCAAAGAAGAACTTGTTGATAAAATAGAAAATACAAAACTGGAACGAATGCCGGATTTAGGTGATTCTTATGAAAAAAGAATTTATTTAGATGATGATAATGTTTTAATTGTAGGGTATAACCAAGAAGAGAAATTTGATGTTGATGATCCAGATGAGGAGAAGGTGAGAAACTATTACTGGTACTGGGAACTTCGTAATTCATTAACGTGGGATGTACTTTTTGAAAATCAAGATAAAACCTATAATTTCTGTGAATCAGAAGTTGGAGGTTGGAGTGACAATGATCGTATAGAAGATGTTGTTGGTGATATAGCCGAAGAAGATGTTTGTAGATGGAGTGAACAGGACTGGATTGAAGATATTTCTGAGGATATTGCTGATGAGGTTCTTGATTGGATTAAAGCTCTTGGAAAAAAAGTTTAAATTCAATATTTATTTTTCTTAAAAAATAGATAATTTGGGAGTAATATAAATAAAATTTATTTAAACTCCTCAATTGAGTTGTAATCTGTTATTTCTATAGAAAATCCTTTTTCAAATGCTAATGTGAGTTTTAATTCAGGTCCTGTCATATCTTCTATTTGACCTGCAACATATTCAAGGAATCTTTTTCCCTTGAGCTTGCTTACGCCTACTTTCTTGAATGAAGTGTTATTTCTGTCATGTTGACCAATAACTATACTCTTTCCGACAATTTTTATCCCATAAGTTTCTCCAATGTCTAAATTGTCTGTATCCTCAAATATTATGGTTAGCTCTTCTAAAGAGTTTTTATTGGAAGCTTTAGATTTCTTTTTAGAACATTTTATTGCTTTTTCTCCTCTAGCTTTTTCTAATTCCATCCAACTATCTTCTATAAATTCTTCCTCTTCAATATATTCATCTTCAATAAATCCTTCATCATCTTCAATCCATCCATCTTCGTCCATCATTTCGTCTCTCATCTATTCCACTCCTTTTAAATCATACATTCCAAATCAACGAAGTTTTTAGCGTTTATTTTTGTATTAACTTTTTGTTCTAAGATTTTACAATGGAAGTTTATATTTCCATTTAAATTACTGAATAAAAGTGTTTAGTTGTATTGTATATAATACTTCAATTTTTTTTGATTCTTATATTATATTTGTTATATTATATTTGTTATATTAATATTTTTTATATTTTCTAACTGTAAACCATGTCTTTAGTTCTCTATTATTGAACCTAATTGTTCTCCCCTTATCAAATTGTTCATTAGTTCTTTTTTTACAACTTCGACCAATATGATAAACCTCCCAACCATTTATTCAACAACTTTTAAAGATCATTCTATTTCATCTTGATACATCTTATACAACATGATTTATATATATTTTGATTTGATTCTACTAGCTATGAAATATAAATTTCATATAAATACTTTTTGATCATAATATAATGTTATTAACAAGGATTGGATCTATAACCTAAACAGATCTGTCCATTCATTTAATCAAATATTTTTAATTGGAATAATACTAAATTATTTTTTATGCAACCATTTTTTTAATTCATTAAAATATCCATCTGATATACTAACAATAATCCCGGAATGTTAGTTTAAGAGTAAAAAAATTATTAAATCAGATTTAGATATCCAGAATGACTTGTAGCATCACATCTAAATTTTCATCCTTAATATCCATCATATGATAAGTTACAGCCTTTACCTCGGACCTTCTTTCATGTCTTAGGGGATCAAATTCTTCACCCAATGCTGTAGCAACTAGAAAGTATATTTCAGGATCTTCATCCACTTTTGAATATATTTTAACATAAAATTTAGAGAATACCAGGTACTCTGCATCATGGAAGAAAAGGAGTTCTGAAAGCCAGTCGTACAATAATGCATATTTATCTTCTGCTTCTAATTCGATTTGTTTTTCAACTGAATGTTTTATGGTCGAAGTATCAGTAATTACTTCAAACATTGCAATTGCTGCATTTTCAAAGGCATTACCAAGACTGTTTCCATATGCTTTGTATCCTACATCTGCTGTGACATCGAAAAATTCGAATTTCAGATCTTTAGAATTATTATTTTTATCCAATATTTTAACCTCTCAATTCTTCTTTTGAACTTATTCTAAGTTTTTAAGTTAATAATTTACTCTTTTTTAAGAACTAAAAAACCTTCATAAACGACTTATTACTTCTCAAACGCTCTCTATCTCTTCTTTTAAATAAGTTACTGTGATCTTTATAGTATGGAGGAATGATTATGCAAAAAATTTATGGAAGAAATCAAATACCAGATCTCAGGAAAAAAATAGGATTCATGGAATATTTAGGTTTAGAATATCTTGACCCCAAATCATGCATGGTCATATTTTTTACTATCATGATTTTTGTTGTTAGTGTAATGTGTGTTGTTGCATATCCCAACACCAACTTACCAATAAACATGTAAATATTCCTATTTTTTGTTTTATATTTTATTTAATCCGTTTAAGACACTTCAATATTTCTTCAATATCGAAACGTAGTATAATTATCCTAGAATTTCCCTTAACACCTTTACCAGTGAATTTTGTATCTATTAGTCTTAAGAATTCCAATTTGTTCAATGTTCTATCAAATGATGCATAACTTGTCGAGGTTTTATTACTGAAACTCTTGTAAAGATCTCCTGCAATAAGATCATCGCTATCAAACTCAGTAATGGTTTCTAAAAGGATTTTTTCATCTAAAGATAGGGTTTTAAGTGTACTTTTGAGGCTTGTAGAGTCTGTATTTTTAAGTGCTTCTATAACATGTTTTTTTTCTATTGTTTTGGATGCATCGGCTTCTGCAAAGTTTCCACTGACTCTTAGTAAATCTATACCCATTCTAAGATCACCTGCAGATGATGCATGTTCAGCTATAAGATTTAATAAATCGTCTGATATCACATCGGGATAAAATCCTGCTCTTATTCTATCCTTTAAAATATCAAACATCTCGGGGGTTGTATATGGTTCGAATATAATTTCTTGTGGTATGAATACAGAGTTAACATTTTTATCAAGCATGTAACGGAATTCAATATCGGATAAAATTGCAAATATACCCGTTCTAACTCCTTTAAATTCTTCATGAGCTCTTAAAATATCATAAAATATTTTATTTGCATTTTTACTATGGAAAAGATAGCTAACATCATCGAGTGCAACTACCATAGATTTTTTCTCAGTCTGTAAATGTTTCATTATACTTCCATAAATCCTTGAAAATGGAACACCTGTTTCAGGAGGCATATGACCAAATATTTTGTTATATATTTGGGAAAATATATTGAAACGTGTTGTATGAAGTTGGCAATTTACATAGACACACACAACTTTATCAGAATTTCTCTCTACTATGTTAAAGATCTTGTTTATTGCTGTTGTCTTCCCGGTGGCAGGAGACCCTAGAACCACCGTGTTTATTGGACGACCTCCTCTAAGGGCAGGTCGTAAACATATTGCAAGTGCTTCCATTTGAGATTCCCTGTGTAAATAATTTTCAGGGACATAATCCGGATTAAAAGCATCTATATCCTTGAATATGGTCTCATCATAGAGAAGTATATCATCGATACCCATGTTTTATTATCTGATGGGCTTTGATTATAATAATATTGGTATTAAAAAAAATATATTCGAAAATAGGAATGGGCTTATTGTTGTGTATGATCATGGATCTCACTAAAACTAATATCAGGAACACCAGATATTTTTTCTCCGTGGGATAAATTGAAAATATTGATATTTTCATTTTCTGCTGCCCATTCTACCAGTTTTTTTGCGTATTTTAATTTCATTTCCTTTATCTTATCTGCTTTTCCTTCATTTTCGGCAATGTCTGGTCTTGAATAACGTGTTACGATTTTTCCAAAGTCCATGCCGGCTAAAAATATATTTTTGGCCCCTAATTTTATTGCTAGAAATAGACACCTATCTCCATCTGTAAAGCCACCAAAATTGTAAACATTTTTAAGAGGGTTACTTTGTGTGGTTGCTAAAATATTATCAAGAACTGGAACATATTTCTTTATATTTTCTATATTATTCCCATGGGCATGTACAACCATAACAGCTCCATTTCTGTTAGAATCTATAATATCCTCAATTTTACCATCAAGATCTGTAACAACTATATCTGGAATTATTCCCTCTTCTAAAAGGGCTGTTACTGCACCATCAGCACATATCAATGTGAAACTGTCAATTTCTACTGTATTAAGCTCTTTTATGTTCCGTTTGAGAGATGGTCCTGCTCCAAAGATAATTGTATCGGATTTGATAGATATATCTCTGGGTGACAAGCTATTTCTATCTTGAAGAAGTTTTCTGAGCATTTCTGCAGACTTTTCATCCATTTCTCTATCGAAGCTGAATTCTTCCAATATCTCTTTATACCATGAAAACCATACATCAAGATTCATATACATGAGTTGTTAAATCAAATATAAATAAAGTTTTCTAGCTATAAAATCGGAGGTTTTCTTAGATGTATGAGACGTTGCTGATGATACCAGGACCTACAATGGTTTCCCCAAGAGTCTTAAAAGCCATGTCAAAGAGCATAGTGAATCACAGGAGTGCTATTTTTGGCGAGATCCTTAATGACACCAATGAAATGATGTCAGAGGTATTTCAGACTGAAAATAAGTCATATTTAATTACAGGTTCAGGTACAGCTGCAATGGAAGCAGCCCTTGGAAATGTTATTGAAAAGGGTGATAAGGTCCTTAACATAGTTGGTGGAAAGTTCGGTGAGAGGTTCATGCAGATAACTGAAACCCATCAAGGAATTCCAGTTGAACTCGAGGTTGAATGGGGTCACGCTGCAAATCCTGATGATATTCGTTACATACTTGAGGAAGAGGAAGATATTAAAGCCGTTACAATGGTTCATAATGAAACCTCTACAGGTGTTGCTAACCCAATAGAAGAGGTTGGCAAGATCCTTAAAGATTATGATGCTCTATATGTTGTTGACACAGTATCCTCTTTAGGAGGGGCTGATGTACAGGTTGATAATTTTGGTATTGATATGTGTGTTACAGGTTCCCAGAAATGTCTTGCTGCACCACCAGGAATGGCTGCAATCACATTAAATGATGTTGCATGGAATGTTGTGGATAAAACTGAATCCAAAACTTACTATCTTGATATGAAAAGTTACAGGAAAAGTGGAGATAAAAAAGTTCCAGAAACACCATATACACCATCTGTGTCACTCATGTATGCTATGAATGAGGCATTAAATATAATAATGGAAGAAGGTCTTGAAGCAAGGATAAAACGACATGAACAGGCTGCAAAAGCCACAATAAATGGTGTTAAGGCAATGGGTCTGGAGCTTTTTGCAAAAGAAGATGTTTCATCCACTACAGTTACTGCAATTGATATTCCTGATGGAATGACAGACAAAAACCTCAGGGGTACGATGCGTAACAAATACAGGATTGAATTGGCAGGTGGCCAAGACCATCTCAAAGGAAATGTTTTCAGAATAGGTCATATGGGAAATATAACTCATAGAGAGATAATTTCGACTATAGCAGCACTGGAAATGGCTTTAAAAGAATTTGGTTATGAAATAGAATTAGGATCTGGAGTTTCTGCAGTACAGGAAACTTACATGCCTGGAAACAATACTTTAGAATTATTTTAATTCATTTCATACTATTTTTTTATTTTTAATGCTTCATCCTTCAATACTTTTTTTTTAAATAGTTAAAAAATATCGAATCGATATGGATTAGGATTATATGATTAGTTTTGAAAAATATTTAGAAAATTCATTACAATACTCATTACTTAAAAAAAATTAAAAAAAAATAAGTTAATGGACAGTTTGATTTTATGATTTGTTTTATTGTTAAGTAGGATTATTATACGCCCTTAACAATAGATACGATAGTTTTAAGGACTATTGGTCCGTCTGTCCATGTTCGTCTGGCTATATAACTTGGTCTCAAATAGAACTCTTTAAATGCTTTTTTCTGGAGTTTCCTAAGCTCTTCTAATGAACAGTCAACAGTTTCAAGTACTGGACTTAGAAGTGTGTATTTTGACCAATCATTTATTTTTATCAAATTTTCACTTGCAGCTTTAAGGTAGAAATCTGTACCAGGATAGGGTGTAGCTAATGAAAACACAGCATATGATGGTTCTAGGGTTTTAACAAATTTAATGGTATTTAATATGCTTCTTTTGGTATCTCCAGGCATTCCAAGCACTACTGATGCAATTGTTCTCATATCATATTTTTTTGTAAGCTCAAATGTTTTTTGGATCCTGTTTATGTCAGTTTTTTTGTTAATTTCATTTAACACTTGTTGATCAGCAGATTCAACTCCTAAAAACATGGTTATACACCCAGCATCCTTCATGGTTTTTAAAAGTTTTTCAGATACTGTATCAACACGGGCTGTACATCCCCAGTAGTTATCGAGTCCTCTGTCTTTCATGGTTTCACATATCTCGTACACTCTTTTATGGTTAAATGTGAATGTATCGTCCATGAAAGCCACCATCTCAATATTATGATCATCCACCAAGTGTTCCATTTCATCAACAACATTTCCAGCGGATCTTAAACGAAGTTTTTGGCCATGCATTGCTGATGATGCGCAAAAAGAACATTTATATGGACATCCTCTTCCTGAGATGATTGTACCCGTTGTAAGTTTCATATTAAGAATTTTATATTCGTCCATTGGAAGTAAATGTCTAGCAGGAAATGGAATACTATCAAGATCTTCAATTATACACCTTGGAGGTGTAGTAAATTCTTTGGTGGCTATCCCATTAACTTTCCTTAAATCTGTACCATTTTCAACTGCATCCACCAGTTCAACCATGGTCTGTTCACCTTCGCCGCATACAATAATATCAACGAAGTCATTTTTTAATATCTCCATATAGGTGAATGTGGGATGATAACCTCCAAGAACAGTAATGGCATTTGGACAAACTTCTTTTGAAATTTGGGCAGTTTTAAGAGCACTCCCAATAGTTGGTGTAA
Organism: Methanobacterium sp.; assembly: GCA_003158115.1. GTDB lineage: Archaea > Methanobacteriota > Methanobacteria > Methanobacteriales > Methanobacteriaceae > Methanobacterium_B. Next base: position 36,003 of record PMGM01000050.1, on the reverse strand, counting down.
CAGATGTTATTGCAACCACGTCTGGAGAGTAGGCTTGAATCTCTTTTTTAATAGCATCGTGTTCGATTTCAAGAGCAGGAGCGTCTAATATCTTCACTGTTATGCCATTTTTTTCTAACATAGCTGCTATATAGGCTATGCCTAATGGAGGGGCCACTAAGCCAATAAATTTGTATTTAGATGAGCTGTACGGTGGGTTTATCATTAAAACTTTCATTTTGAAACCTCTGGGAGTGGTATTTCCTCATTTTTATCAACTACAATCTCTATGAGGTATGGTTTTTTAAAACTTAAAGCTTTGTATACTGCACTTGAAATTTGTCCTGGTGAATCAACCTTCATAGCAGGAATATAATATGCTTGTGAAAGTTTTATAAAGTCAGGATTTTTAAGGTCTACCTGGTAACATTTACCATAAATTCTATCTTGCCACTGCTTTATTATTCTAAGGGAACTGTTATTTATTATACACACTAAAATGGGTAGATCATATTCATTAATCGTTGCTAGTTCTTGGGATGTCATCTGAAAGTCACCATCACCAACTACGGCTACAACAGTCTTATCCGGATTTGCAAAAGCCGCACCAATTGCTGCAGGAATACCATATCCCATTGGACCAAAACTGCCTGAAAAAAGAAGTCCTGATGGAGTTTTTACGGATATCATGAGAGTGACCCATGTGGTGTGTGTTCCGGCATCATTTACAATTATTGAATCATTTGAAGCATCTAATATCTCTTTTATTGCTTTTTGAGGTTTTATAGGTATATCTGGATAATCAGTATTTATATGGATCCTATTAGAATGTTCTTGAACCTTTAAAAGCCACATTTTATTAGTTTTGATCTGGACATCTATTATCACTTCAAGAAATTCCTTTATATCACTTTGGATTTTAATATCTCCCTCTAATACTTCCTCATCTAGGTTGACATGAATTATCTTACAGTCACCAACACCAACTATGGTTCTTTCTGAAAATCGGCATCCTAACCCCAAAATGAGATCACAATTCTTTCCTGCATAATTTGCAGCGTCTGTGCCACGAATACCGATCATTCCAACAGAGAGGCTATTTTCTTCCGATATAACACCGCGCCCAGGATAGGTGGTTGCTACAGGAATGCTATGATTTTCAGCAAATTTTAACAATATATCTGAGGCATGTGACCATATAGCTCCAGCTCCTGCTAGTATGAGGGGTTTTTTAGAGTTTTCAAGTAGTTTAAAAATATTTTTTCGAGTATCATGATCAATTTTCTGCTTGTGATTTTCATCTTTCAATGTTCCTAGGAGTGATTCATCAACGTAATCTTCAAGGACATCTTTTGGAAAATTAAGATGGATAGGCCCTTTTTTATGATATTTAAACGTTTCAAATATACTTTTAAGTGCTAAAATACCTTCTTCTGCAGTTTTGATATCAAAGCTTTCCAGAGTGATGGGTTTGAAAACAGCACTAATATCTATATCTTGAAATTCGTTTCTACCCTTTTTATAAGTCGGAACATCACCTGTAATTACAATAATTGGAATTGAATCTTTATATGCAGTTGCAATACCCATAACCAGATTCATGGCTCCAGGACCGGCAGTCGCAGTACAAACTCCTACACTTGCTGATGCTCTTGAATATCCATCTGCTGCATGTGCAGCGCCTTGTTCATGTCTCATTAATATATGATTTACTTGCGATTGACGCATAGCATCATAGAATGGCAGTATTTGTTCACCAGGATGGCCGAATATGAATTTAACATCATGATATTCTAAAATTTTTATAAGTGCATCTGCACATCGGAGCGTATTGGATTCCATTAATTCTTCTATATTATTTTCACATTTTATAAATTTTGGGTCTATAAAGTTATTAATAAAATATTAATATTTTAAATTAGAAAATAAATATTGTTAATGTAACTATGGTTGTAATGAAAGATATTATGTATTAAATTCTTCAAAAGCCGTTATAAACTCGATTAAATAGTTTTTAACCACAAAAATTTGTATAGAAGATTTAAGAGGGGATATTAAATGTCTAAGGATTTAGATTATTTGCTTAAAGAAAAGAGGATTTTTGAACCTTCAAAAACATTAGTTGATGATACAAACATCAAAAAATGGATGGATGAACATGATATTTCTGATTATGATGAACTATTAGAAAAAGCAGAAGAAAATCCCAAATGGTTCTGGGATGATCTTGCAAGGGAACTCGAGTGGTATAAACCGTATGAAAAGACATTTGAATGGAATCCACCTCATGCAGAATGGTTTTTGAATGGAAAGTTTAATATAATACACAATGCACTTGATAGACATGCTAAAGGTACTAATAAAAATAAAACTGCATTTTTATGGGAAAGTGAATCTGGCAATGTTAGGCGTATAAGTTATCATGAACTGTACATAGAAGTCAATAAATTTGCAAACGCACTCAAATCTCTGGGAATTGGTAAGGGAGATACTGTCAGCATATATTTACCCATGATACCTGAACTTCCAATTGCAATGTTAGCATGTGCAAAGATAGGTGCAATACATTCTGTTGTATTTTCAGGGTTTTGGGCAAAAGCATTCCAAGATAGGATAAATGATGCAGGATCTAAGGTTGCAATAACGGCAGATGGTTTTCCAAGGAGAGGAAAACTTCTTAATCTAAAGGAAAATGTAGATAAAATACTGGAAAATACTCCAACAATTACAAATTTAATCGTTGTAAATCATGCTGATGTTCCAGTTAAAATGGAAGGAAACAGAGATGTGTGGTGGCATGAAATCATGGAAAATATGGATACTGAATGTTCAACCGAAGAGATGGACCCAGAAGATCCATTATTCATTTTGTATACCTCTGGAACAACAGGAAAACCAAAGGGAGTTGTCCATGTCCATGGTGGTTATGCTGTGGGAGTTTATAGTACTCTTAAATTTGTTTTTGACATAAAAAAAGATGATGTTTGGTGGTGTGCTGCAGACATAGGCTGGATTACAGGTCATAGTTATATTGTTTATGCACCCCTTCTTATGGGGGTTACGTCTTTAATATATGAGGGAACACCTGACTATCCAGATCCTGGTAGAATATGGGATATGATTGAAAAATATGGGGTCTCTGTATTTTACACTGCACCTACAACAGTTAGGATGTTCATGAAATTCGGGGAGGAATGGCCTGAAAAATATGATCTTAGTTCTCTACGTCTTTTAGGAAGTGTTGGTGAACCCATTAACCCTGAAGCATGGGTATGGTACTATAAAATTATTGGTCGAGAAAAATGTCCTATTATGGACACATGGTGGCAGACAGAAACAGGAATGCATTTAATAACTCCATTACCTATTTCTAAACTCAAACCTGGTTCAGCTGTTAAACCATTCCCAACTGTGAAGGCAGATATTGTCGATGATAATGGAAATTCTTTGGTTGGTAATGGTGGACACTTGGTAATTAAATCTACATGGCCATCAATGTTCAGAACATTGTACAAAGATCCTGATAGGTACATTGAGGCTTATTGGAGTAGTTTTGAAAACACATATCTTAGTGGAGATGTTGCAAGAAAGGATGAAGATGGATATTTTTGGATACAAGGAAGAGAAGATGATGTTTTGAATGTTGCAGGACATAGAATAAGTACTGCGGAAGTAGAATCTGCTCTTGTAAGTTTTCCTGGTGTTGCTGAGGCAGCTGTTGTTGGAAAACCAGATGAAATAAAGGGGGAAGAAGTATGTGCCTTTGTAGTTCTTAAACAAAATTACATAGCAGATGAAAATCTCGAAGCTGCACTAAGACATCATGTAAGATGTGAAATAGGTCCAATAGCCACTCCTGTTTGTGTGAACATGGTTTCTGATCTCCCTAAAACTCGTTCTGGTAAGATAATGAGAAGAGTAATCAAAGCTAAGGTTAAAGGAGAACCAGTTGGTGACATCAGCACATTAGCAAATCCTGAAGCAGTTGATGAGATACATAAGTTAGTTTAGAGTTTAAAACTCCAAATCTTTCTTATCATATTTATTCATTTTTTTTTATTTTGGAGCTAGTTACAAATTTTGCACTGACTAAAAAGTATTTTAGATATTTTTAGATCTGTGAGAGTATTTTGTTTAAAGGATTATTTAATCAAGTTTTCTTGACAATAAATCTCTCTAAGAATCCGGTAAACCTTGTGATAAAATTGGAAAGAGGACCAAGACGATGTCCTATTTGGTTAATGATTATTAAGTCTCTCATTTCTAGTGCCTTTGTTAAACCTAGTAAAATAAGATATACAAATGGTAATATTATAAGTGATATTATAAGTCCTAATATAGTTTTAGGCATTAATAAGAGACCTAATCCTAATATGAAGGAAGCTATTGTTACTTTAAATAGATTGAAGTATGGTAATTTTGTTTTAGTAACTCTCATAGTTGTTACTGTTGTAAGAATCATTACCATGAAAGAAGCAATCATAGTTGCTATTGCTGCTCCATTTAAACCATATATTGGCACTAATAATATTGTTAAAGCTAAATTCGTTACTGTTCCTATTGCTAAGAAATACATAGCAGGATAAGGTTTTCCTGCTGCTTGAAGCACACTTGCAGATATTCCATAGATTGAGAAAAATGCCATACCAATTACTAGAATACTCATGGCAGTGCCTGAATTGCTATAAGCTAGAGGGGCTCTCGAAAATAACAATAGCATAATTGGTTTTCCTAATATTATAACTAAGGCACAGATGGGAAGAAGGACGATTAACAAGTATCTGTAAGAATATATAACATACTTTTTCACTAGATTGTTTCCTTTTAGTGCTAAAGCTTCTGAAGCTGCAGGTAAAAGTGCCATTGCTACAGATGTGGATATTACAAGGGGTAATCTTGCAATTGGGCTTGCAATGTTATAATAACCAAGTTGAGCGAAACTTAAATCTAATGGGATCACGAAGTTTCCAGCTTGAAACAGGGTAAGCTCAGCCAAACCAGTTACTATTATCGGTGAACTAAATATCAAAAGTTTTTTTATCAGTTTAGATTCATTTATAGGAATTTCAGGTATTTTAGCATCTTTTAAACCGTCCCATAAATAAAATTTGAAGATTAATATTGCAGAGAGTGATGCTATGGCAAAACCCACCAAAGTCCCCAGTACTGCTCCTAAAACATAAAATCCAGCTAATATGAATACCACAGCCATACCAATCATGAATACTTGCTCAACTATCCTTGTTATCATAATGTCTGTCATGCGTTGATATCCCTGGAAAACGCCTCTAAACAATCCTAAAATAACACTGAAAGGGGCTATAAAGCTGACAGCTTGGAATAATATAACTAGTTCTGGACCACCATGAAAATAGTTTGCTAGTGGTTTGGCAAGTAAGAAAAATACAACTGTAAATATGATACTCATGGAGACCATGATCTTAAAAGAAGATTTAATAATCTGTTTTACCATGTAAGTATCGTCTTTAGCCAGATATTCTGATACATATTTGGCGATGGCTGGTGGAAGTCCTGCTATGGCTATTAAAATCAGTATCCATTGGAATGACATAACAAGACTTAACATTCCATAACCTGATATTCCAAGGAGTGACTGTGTTAATACCATATAAAGATAGCCACCAATCCTGAAAATTATGGTTCCTATGAGAATGATGAAACTACCCTTCAACAATTTTTGCATAATTCTTGTTAACTTTAACCCTATTTATGGATTATGCAAGAATTAATAAAAAAATCACGTAATTAGTTTAATCTATGGAAAATAAATATATACAATAAATTTTTAATATATTAAAACTGAATTAGATATAATAGAAAAAGATTTTATAATTGTTTCTTGAGTCATAAAAAGTTTGAATAATGTTTATTTAACTTTTTATTTTTATGAAATAATACAAATAAAGAATAACAATTGGAGGAATTTTATGTTACATGGAACTGAAGTTTTAAAGAAAGGATTTGCAAAGATGACTAAGGGTGGAGTTATTATGGATGTCGTCAATGCAGAGCAAGCTGTAATTGCCGAAGAATCTGGTGCAGTATCTGTTATGGCCCTCGAGAGAGTACCATCTGATATTCGAGCAGCAGGTGGTGTTGCAAGAATGGCTGACCCTTCTAAAGTTGTTGAGATAATGGACGCTGTTAGTATTCCTGTAATGGCTAAGGTACGTATTGGCCATTTTGTAGAAGCACAAGTGCTCGAACATCTTGGTGTGGATATGATAGACGAGAGTGAAGTTTTAACACCAGCTGATGAACAATTCCATGTTGATAAGAAAAAATTTACCATACCATTTGTATGCGGAGCACGTAACCTTGGTGAAGGTTTAAGGAGAATTGATGAAGGTGCTGCAATGATTCGTACCAAGGGTGAAGCAGGTACTGGGAATGTTGTTGAAGCTGTAAGACATATGAGAAAAATATTGGGTACCATTAGAGAACTTAAGGATAAGACAGAAGAAGAGCTTTGGAGTGTGGCACGTGAAATAGAAGCACCACTTGAACTTGTTAAAGAAACAGCTAAATTAGGCAAACTTCCTGTTGTAAACTTTGCTGCAGGAGGTATAGCAACACCGGCAGATGCTGCTCTTATGATGCAGTTGGGTGCAGATGGTGTATTTGTTGGTTCTGGAATATTCAAATCAGAAAATCCAATTTTAGTTGCCAAAGCAATAGTTGAAGCAACAACACATTATCAAGATGCTGAGATTATAGCTAATGTTTCAACAGAACTTGGAAAAGCAATGCCTGGTCTTGAGATAAGCCAAATACCAGAAAATGAAATACTTCAAAATAGAGGATGGTAATAAGATCATCCCTAATTTCTTCTTATTTCACTTTTTTTTTAGAAATGTGTTATGATCAATTCATTGAATACCAGATCAATAAAAAAATAATAAAAAAAGGAATTTGCTGAAACAAAGAATTATCAAAAAAATAATTAAAAGAGATTCACCTTACCATTCTTATTATGATCGCACCGCCTCCAAGTGGACTAACAAAAAAATGGAAAGGATTATAGAAACAGTTCTTAAACCGCTTTTTCTCCCCTTTCACCAGTTCTAATTCTTACAACATCATCAACAGGTGATATAAAAATTTTACCATCACCAATGTCTCCTGTTTGAGCTGTTTTTACTATGGTATCAATTACATCATCTGCATCTTTGTCGTTAACTATGATCTCGAGCCTGGTTTTTGGTAGGAGGTCCACCTTATAATCACGCCCTCTATAGCTTTCAGTTACTCCTAATTGTCTTCCACGACCTTTAACTTCTGTTACTGTCACGCCTTTACATTGAATTTCAGCAAGGGCATTTTTAACTTCTTCTAGTTTATCTGGTCGAATTATTGCAGTTATCTCTTTCACTATTATACCTCCCAACTTATTAAATTCTGTAACCTGCCTCTTCGTGTAAACTAATGTCAAGTCCTTCCCTTTCTTCTTCTGGTTCTACTCTTAAACCAATGGTTTTATCTAATACAAAGGCAAGCACTAATGTCCATCCACCAGACCATACTACAACTGTTCCGATATCTATTAATTGCCATACCATCTGCATAGGGTTACCATAGAATAAACCAACCCCCAATGAATTTATGAACGGCGCGGCGAATAAACCTGTTGCAAGTGCCCCCCATAAACCAGATATACCGTGAACTGCAAATACATCTAAAGAATCATCATATCCAAAGCGTGGTTTTAACCAAGTCATTGCATAGTATGAGAAGAATGATGTTGCAAATCCAATTATTAGTGCACCTGTAACTGTTACAAAACCACAAGCAGGTGTAATGGCCACCAGACCACATACAGCACCAGTTATTGCACCGAGTACAGTGGGTTTTCCTGTTTTTATGATGTCGATGATCATCCAAGAAATCATACCTGCGGCAGTTGCTGTGTTTGTTGCTAGGAATGCTGATGATGCGAGACCTCCAGCTGTGAGGGCCGATCCTGCGTTAAATCCAAACCAACCAAACCATAATAATGCTGCTCCTATTACCGAGTATCCTAGGTTATGTGGTAATAATCTCACATCTTTTCTTGAACCTAAGTAAATACAAAGCACCAATGCGGCTATACCACAATCTAAATGTACAACTGTACCTCCAGCAAAGTCAAGAGCGCCTAATTTGGCTAACCATCCTCCACCCCACACCCAGTGGGATATTGGAACGTATACTAATGTAATCCATAGTGGCACGAATAAAAGCCATGCTTTGAATTTCATTCTACCAACCACTGCACCTGATATAAGTGCTACTGTAATGGCTGCAAACACTAATTCGAAAGCAGCATAAATTGTTATGGGTATAGTTGGTGCTAGAGGTGCTAATGTAGCTGAAGTTATTCCATAAAAGAATAAATTCGCCCCATTACCAATCAAACCTCCTACATCGGTACCGAATGCAAGTTGATAAGCGTATATTACCCATATAACACTTGTTATTGCAAATGCTATGAGTGACATGAATAGGGTGTTTAAAACGTTTTCTTTTTTCACCAGACCACCATAGTACAATGCTACACCTGGAACGGTCATAAGCATTACCAATGCGGTAGCGGTGAGCATCCACGCTGTATCACCAGAGTTAAGAGCTGTTGGATCCATATTTTTCCTCCCTTTAATAATTTATAAGTATAATTTTTGTAATATTTTTTTGCCATAAATTTTAATGATATAACTTTTATTGTAAAAATGAAATTAACATTTCAATGTTCTTCCCCCACTTTGATTCGTCAACCTAAACTTTTTTTAACCTAAACTTTTATTTCGGAATTCGGATGTAGGAAACATACTTCCGATATAAATTAGTTGAAGTTTTTGATATATAAATGTTTTGAATATCTACATGATTATACGTGATAATCATTGAAAAAATAAAAAATTAAAATTAGTTAAACTAAAAAATAAGATAAAAAAAGAGGGATTATATGGCTTTTTCTCCTCTTTCACTTGTTCTAATTCTTATAACTTCTTCTACAGGTGATATGAATATTTTACCATCTCCAATATCACCTGTTTGAGCTGTTTTTACTATGGTGTTCACGATGTTGTCTAGATTTTCTTCATTAGTAACAATTTCAATCTCTGTTTTTGAAAGGAGATCAACCTTGTAGTCGTGTCCCCTATAACTTTCTGTAATCCCAAGTTGTCTTCCTCTACCTCTTACTTCTTTTATTGTTAAACCATGGCACCCAATATCTTCTAGGGCCTGCTTAACCACTTCTAATTTGTCAGGTCTTATAATCGCAAGTATTCTTTTCATGAAGTACACCTCAGAATTCCTCTTATCATTTGGTATTCAGTTATAGTCATTTATACCTAATCATGACAGTCTGTAACCGGATTCCTCGTGTAGAGTTATATCTAAACCCTGCACTTCCTCTTTATCTTCAACCCTCAATCCAATTGTTCTCTCAATTGCTTTGCCTATTATATACGTCATTATGAATGAGTATGATGCAATCACTACAATTGCAAGTAGCTGAATAACTATCTGCATAGGATTACCAGCAATTAATCCTCCCTTAATTGCACTGTTTATAAGTGGAGTTGCAAAGAATCCTACAGCTAGGGTTCCAACCATACCACAGACACCATGTATGCCAAACACATCTAAAGAATCATCGTATCCTAAACGAGGTTTCAATGCTGAAACTGCAAGATATGCACATATAGAAGCAGCAAATCCAATGATTATGGCGGCTGTGACATTTACATAACCTGCTGCAGGGGTTATAGCGGCGAGTCCTGCGATTGCACCTGAAAGAGCTCCTAACATGGTTGGTTTACCGGTTTTAAGTTTATCCATGAGTATCCAAGTCATCATACCTACACAAGCTGCTAAGTTTGTGACGATCATGGCTGAAACAGCTAGGTTAGTAGCCCCAAGTGCTGATCCGGCATTAAATCCAAACCATCCAAACCACAGTAAACCTGTACCAATTATGGAATATCCCAGATGATGCGGTAATAAACGTGCGTTTTTTCTTGTTCCAAGAATCAAAACTAATGCTAATGCAGCCATACCACAATTAACATGGACAACTGTACCTCCTGCAAAATCAAGAGCACCCATCTTTGCTAACCATCCTCCACCCCACATCCAATGAGCTATGGGCATGTAAACAAGTGTTATCCATATGGGTATAAAAGCTAGCCATGCTGAAAATTTCATTCTCTCTACTACTGCACCTGAAATAAGTGCAACGGTTATGGCAGCAAAAGTCATTTGGAACACTGCATACAATCCTGTAGGGATAGTGGGAGCATATGTTGAAAGTGAATTAGATTCAACAACCCCACCAAAGAGGGGGTTTGATATGGTTCCTATTAATCCCCAAATATCAGTACCAAATGTAAGATCATAACCGTATACGAACCAGATAATGCTTACTACTGCAAAACTTACAAACGATAAAAACATTGTATTTAATACATTTTCTCTCCTGATAAGGCCCCCATAGAATAGAGCAACACCAGGAATTGTCATTAAAATTACTAAAGCTGTGGATATTAACATCCAAGCAGTATCACCAGAGTTAAGTACTGGTACCATTTTATTTCCTCCATAAAAATTTAGGTGTTTTAATATTGATAATTAATCCTCAATCATTTGAAGACTAACCAGGAGTATTAAAAAAAATCTCCTGATTTAATTTTGTTTCCAATAAAAAAAAGATCACATTGGATATATGCAACCTCTTTCCGATATATTTTTTGTCTATTATCATATAACTATTGCGGTAGGAAAATCTTAAAATTAGAACCATGAAATAAATATTTAATATTTATTACACAGAATTCTAATAAATCACTAGAATTTAGAGTTAAAAGAGAATTTATCTATTTATTTTCTTATACAGTTTGAATTGAATCCAATGAAATATGAAACCAGTTTGATAGAATATATTTTTTTAGTTTAATAAAAAAAAATGTAAAATAAGAAATTTATTCTATTTCCTAATTGTTTCTGTTATTTATGTACCTGTTGTACAAAATTACAACTATTATAACTATACAAAAACTTATTCCAAGTATTGGGAGGAATAATAGTAACAATATTATTAATATTATTAATGCTATGATTGAGATCAGTTTAGGTAATTCCATTAGTTTCACTTCCAGAATATTATCTAATTATTTGTAAATTTTATTTGAGTATAACAATAATTTTTCTGTATGTGTAATAAAGTTAGTGGAGAGCGAGTTATTAATTTGATATATCAATGAATAAAATTTATTCAATAATTTTACCTAAAAGATTTAGAGTTAATAAAAGAATACATAACTAGATATCATATTTCCGTATAATTCAATGAAGTAATAAAATCAAAATAGTATTTAATGGAGGGTAAATATGATGAAATCAAATTTAGTGAAAATTATTCGAAATTATCAATCAGATAATGAAGAAATACAAGAAAATGTTAAGGCTCGTATCCAATCGAATGTAAGTTTTTTCGATATTAATGTTGATATAAAACGATTAGATTATGTTATTATCCCTGATGTAGATGAACCATTAGTTGTAGAGAAGGTTAGGGTTTATGAGGGTCGTCCACCTTTTCATAAAGAAGTTATACTGATAAAGGAGTCAAATTTTTATGATACAAATAAAAATTTTCAACAACAAACTGATGCTAAAAAATTGAGTAAAAATGAACGGAACACCGGAAACAATTTTAAAGTTATTATGTATTTAGATACTTTAGAGGAAGCAATAGATCAAATGGATATGCCTAAAAAGCACAAAAACAATTTATTAAAAAAAATTAGGGAACTTAGAGATGATCCTTATATTAAAAGTTTAAATACAACCGCGGTTATTGATATAAAACAAATATTAATAGGTTAAAATTTTTTTATGTGATATATCTGGTAATCTAAATAGAATTAAATCTCTTACTTTTTTTTGTAATAATGAATTTTCAAATGTGATTGGAATTAGAAATTTTATTTAAAATAAAAAAAATGGGATCAGTAGATCCCCTTAGATTGTATGGGGGCCTCTAAACCTGCCATTTTTACTCCTGTAAGTACAGAAGATTCCACAGTCAATGCTCTTAAATCATCTTTTTCAAGTTTTAATACATCTGTATTACCTGCTTGTTGGGTAAGCATGACAGCTTCTTCTGTCATGGCTTCTATGAAACGTGCAACTCTTTTACCACCTTCAACATAGTCTAAACGTCTTCTAAGCTGAGGGTCTTGAGTTGCAATACCCTTCCGGCACTGACCCGCATAACACATCTGACATACCCTGCATCCTATAGACACTAGAGCAGCTGTAGCTATATAAACTGCGTCCGCACCAAGAGCTATGGCCTTTGCAACATCAGCACCATTTCTAATACCTCCACCAGCAACCAAATTCACCTTTTCACGTAAATTTATTTGTTTTAAAGCTTCATCTGCCTCAACAATGGCTGCTATGGTTGGTACACCAGAATGTTCTGTTACAATGTCTGGACCTGCTCCAGTTCCTCCCTGCATACCATCAACGACTATTATGTCTGCTCCTGCTTTTGCTGCTATCTTAACATCATCACTAACTCGGCCAGATGTGAATTTAACAATGATTGGAATTTTCCAATCTGTTATTTCACGTAGTTGTGATATTTTCATCGAGAGATCTTCAGGTCCCACAATATCCATGTGACGTGCAGGACTTAATGCATCTGTTCCTTCTGGTATCATTCGTATACGTGAAACATCTGCTGTCACTTTTTCCCCTAGGAGGTGACCTCCCATACCCGACTTAGCTCCTTGCCCTATTTTTATTTCAACAGCCTCAGAATTATTCAGATATTTGGCAGACACACCGAATCTTCCTGAAGCATATTGTGCTATGAGTTTAGAAGCATATTTTCTTTCTTCTGGAAGCATTCCACCTTCACCAGTGTTTGTAGCGGTTCCTGCAAGTGTAGCGCCCATTGCAAGAGCGATTTTGGCTTCCTTACTAAGTGCTCCGAAGGACATTGCAGCTATCATTATAGGAGTGTCCAAAACTAATGGATTTTCAGCAAACCTAGAACCTAATGTTACTTTCGTATTACAAGGTTCCCTGTATTTGTCTATAGGTGGTCTTGAAACTTGGGCTGGTATAATTACAAGGTCGTCAAATGTAGGTACCACCCTGGTGGCTCCACATCCCCTAACTTTGTAAGATCCTGTTGTTGATTTTCTGCCTATTTCCACTATGTCACCTAGTGACCATACATTTCTTCTGTCCTCTGGGACAGCATTTACTTCTATTGCATTATTTGGACACATTTCTTCACATATCCTGCATCCAACACAATTTTCATGGTGAAGTGGGTATGGTTCATCATTTATTATTTCATAAACATCGTGTGGACAATTATTAACACAGGAGTAACAGTTTTTACACAGCTCTTCATCCCTGTTATCGCACATATACCAGCAGCATCCAGGTCTGTCAAAGTTTCTTCTGCAGAGATTCTGGTCTCTCTCAACTTTAAATGGCAATTAAACTCCTCCATTTCCCTTATTTAATTCTTTAAGTGGTGTGAAAATAGTGCATGCTGCATATTTAGTTCCTGCAGCATTGATTACATCTGCAACATTTCCGGTTAATTTAGGTACAGGTTTCCAAGCTTCTGAATTACTTTTATCAACCACAACTACTTCATCAACCAAATTTTCGGATAATGCATAGTTTAATAATGCTGTTGCAACTCCACCATCTTGACCCTTTAGTTTCGGAGCTTTTGCAGATAAAATCTTGATGTACTCTCCTAAGGGTTTTTTATCAGATTCTTGATCTATTATGTTATTGGGAATGTATGTTCGAGGGCAGGTCACATAACAAAGGTTACATCCTTCTGGACATTTGCCTTTTATCTGTGGTTTTCGATCTTCTATCCTTATTACTCCCTCTGGACATACCAAATCACATGCTCCACAGAGTACACAGGCACCTATATCTATAACATCACTTTTGAGGTCTTTAAACTGACAGTTTGATACTTCTTCAGCGTATTCTGTAAGTGGCATTTGTCTTCTGTATATGACAGGTCTTCCGACCATTTCCCTTTTTCTTATTTCACTAAGATTCTCTTTTTTCTTCTTGTTGGCAAGTCTTTCAATTAGTTTAAGTCCGGATTCTTCTATTGGTTTGGTTTGTATATACTCATCATTTTTAGCATTTTTAACTAATTCAAAACCTTTATTGCTTCGAACTATGATGGTTGACCAACCCTCTTCAGATCCAACAGAACCAACAGAGATGTCAGAAAGTTCTGATGTAAAATCCATACATATATTGCAGTTTTTACGTGTGCATGATTTGGCTTTTTCAATTGGTATTTTGAATATTTTGCCTTCGTTTAAATAGAACCATAGGAAGTTTTTCTCTATTCTACATTCTTTAACATCTTCAATGTCAACATTGTTTTCTTCTAAAAGTTTTTTCATGTAGCTGTATGAGAAGTTTTCCATGCAAAAAAGTCCAATTTTGATTTCAATAGGTGATTCCCCTAGGATATCTGAAAATTTGTCCATCTTGCTTGCTGCTATCATATGGCAAGGTGTTCCGACTATTGCCACTTTTTCGTTATTAATTGTCGTTAATCCCATTTTCACCCCTCCTCTGATTCTTTCCCATAGAATGGTCTGTTGGATCGTGGAACTATCTTTTTAAATGAATCATATTCTTTTTCATCTAAATTGAACCCATATTCCGGAAGAAGTTCCTTGAGTTCTTTTTTGTCTTTCTGGTCTAATTCTTCAACCTTAGCATTTTTCCCCAGGCTTTTGATACTTCCACGAACGTATATTGCTCCTCTTATAATGGATTCACCAGCATCTTCTGATATGTTCCCAAGGATTATTATGCGTCCTCCCATCATGAACAGTCCACTCATGAATCCTGAATTTCCACCAACAATTATGGTGCCGTTTTTCATTATTTCGCCGGTTCTTGAACCAACGTCCCGTTTCACAACTACTGTTCCACCATATATTCCCTGACCAACACCATCACCAGCTGATCCGTCGATAATAACTTCCCCTTCAGTCATATTATCTCCCGGAAACCATCCAGCATTCTCTGTAATGTGTATTTTTGCTCCGTGTATCATGGTGCCAGCGAAGTAACCTGCTGATCCATCTATTACAAGCTCAACAGGATCTATTAGTCCTGCAGCAAGATAATGCATCGCATTTGGGTTTTTAATTGTTATCTTGTCGTATTCTGTTGCAGCTTTCCTTATGGCGCGGTTTATATCCCTTGGTGGTTGGTGCTCAGCATTGATTATAAATTCACTCATAATAATCACCTAAATTTTTCCAATATCTGGTTAATATTTTCTATTAACTAGTTTATAATCCTAAATAGTGTAAGCCCGTGTTTCTCCGGGTGATATTTGGTCTATATCATGTGTGTCCATTACTTCACGTAGAGAAACTTCTTCTGAAGCTATAGCAAAAATTTCATTGTTTTCAGCCATTACTCCAGGTCTTAGTCCAAGCTGGTCCTTTGCTATCCCAACACCGTCAGGTGTTCCAATAATATACGAAAAAGGTCCATCCATATCCTTAACCGACTGTTCTAGGGCTTCTTCAAGTTTATATCCTTCGGATAATTTGTCTGCGATGTAATGTACAATACATTCAGTATCATTGTTGGTTTCGAATATGTGACCTTTACGTTCTAAAGGATCCCTTATTTTCCAATAATTCGTTATTTGACCGTTGTGTACAACAGTTATATCTGGTATAATGTAACTTTGGAATGGGTGTGCATGGTATCTGTCTACCAAGCTTTCTGTTGAAAACCTTGTATGGCCAATTCCGTGTGTGCCCATTTTGGATCTTGTATCATATCTGGAGGCTATATCCTTAACTAGACCAACATCTTTTATCATCTCGAATGAATGGGCTCCATTAAGTACAATGACATCTTCTATTTTGTCTATGTCCATTATAAGAGGTTTTAACTCTGAAAAAGAATTTAACGAAATTTTACATCGATAAATTATATAATTTTCAACAGAGGGGATTATTTCCTCTTTTTTTATTGGTGTTACTTTATTAACTGTATTTTTGACAGATTCTAAAAGGCCTGATTTCTCTTTGACTTCAATATTCAAGAGGTACTCGTTTTCTTCAAGTCCTAAACCTCCATATATTGCGAAACCAGCTGAATCTGGTCCTCTATGTTGTAATGCATCTAACATTTTTGTTAATGCATCACCTACTGGGTGAAGTTTTCTATCTTTAAATACAATTCCTGCTATTCCACACACTTTAATACCTCCTTAATGAAGTACTCATGAATCCTAGTATCATCTGTAAGTTCGGGATGGAATGCAGTGGCAACATGTTTTCCAGATGCCAATGCAACTATTTTACCCCTTAATCTTGCTAGTACGACTCCATCTTTTAATTCTTCAACATAGGGTGCTCGTATAAAAACTCCCTCAAATTTACTGCCGAATATTTCAATTTCTTCTTCAAATGATGCCTTTTGACGCCCGAAACCATTTCTTTTTACCTTCATATCTATTAGTCCAAGTAATGGTTGTTCATAATCTGTTTCTGTTGCAAGGAGTACTAAACCTGCACAGGTACCCATTATAGGAATATCTTGCTTAATTATTGCAAGTCTCATATCTGTTTTATTCATGAGCTTGCCAATAACGGTACTTTCCCCTCCGGAAATGATTAATCCATCGCATTTTGGAATATCTGAAACAGTTTTCACCTTTAAAACATCTGAATCAATTTTTAATTTTTTAAGAGCTTTTTCGATAGCTTCAAAATGTTCTGAAACGTCTCCTTGTAAGTCTAAAATTCCTATGCTAATCATATGATTTTCATCTCTCTTAATAACGCAATTTATGTCATTTATATTACTCTGTCAACTTTATAAGGTAATCTTATTTGATGGAGATATCATATAAATTTACCGGAACAAATTTTCCGAAAAATCATATATTAAAATTCTAATTTGAAATATAAATTTTTTAAAGAATAATTTTTATACATTGTTCAGAATATAGACTATGATTAGACTTATAACTGAACACTTATATAAACTTTTTCCAATCCACTAATTCTTTATTCTTTTTGCAAATATCATTATTCCACATAGATTAATATATGATTATTTTATATTACTATCAATTAAATTTATTAAAAATAATAGGTACATTCAAAGGATATTTTAAATAAAAATTTTGTTAAATATTGTAATCACATACTCTTTTAGGAGGCCAGTAATGGATAATAGAATTATAATTTTGATGGTTGTTTTAGTTATTGTTGCAGGTGTAGGAGGATATTTTGTGGGTTTATATCAAGGGGCAGGAACTCTCTCCCTTAACTTATCCAACAACTCTACTGGAAATGTTTCCACCAATAGTAGTAGTCCTAGTACTTCAACACATAAAACCACAGTTGTTACTATAAGCACTGCAAAAAATAAAACTGTTAACAACAATGGAACAGCAAAGAAAAATGAAACTCTGTCTAATAATACTAAATAATAATCTAAATTAACATTTTTTTATAAATGAAGTTTTAAATTATTATTATATTTTTTTTATTTTAAGAAACTCATTAAAAGATTGAACTAAAAATGGTTCAATAATGTAATTAAAAGAATTATTTGGATGATATATCTTCATCAATTGCTTTAACAACAAAATCTGTATCTTTTTTAACTACTTCAGCTGCTTTTAAAAAGGCTGTTCTTTCTCTCTCAGTCATAATAATCGGAATAATCCGTTCTATACCACTTATACCCAATTTAACTGGAACACCTAAACAAACATCTTTTACACCTTCAATCTCACCATCTAAAAATGCACTTACTGTTAATATCTTTTTTTCATCATTTAAAACGATAGTAGCTATATTCGAAATTGCAAAGGCCGGCCCATATTCTGTAGCACCCTTCTTCTGTATAACATAATTACCAGCGTTTTTAACCTTTTCAACTGTTCTATCCATATCAAAATCATCATATCCTTTGAAATATTTGAGTAATATTCCACCAATAGATGTAGAGCTCATGATTGGTACCATATTCTCACCATGTTCTCCCATCACCCTTGTATGGATTTCACTTACATGGATATTGAAATGTTGGGATATAAGATTTTTTAATCGGAGAGAATCCAAGTGGTTTCCAAGACCAAAGACCTTATTTTTATCGAATCCTGACGCTTTTAAAGCAACGTATGTCATTACATCTACGGGATTGGTTACAACTAGAATAATAGCATCAGGTGCAAATTTTGCTATAGCTCTTGAATATTCTGCTACAATCTTTGCATTAGGGATAGCAACATCCATCCTGGTCATTCCTGCACTTCTAGGCTGTCCTGCACTTAAAACAATCAAATCTGAACCTTTAACGTCTTCGAAATCATAAGATGCAGTTATTTTAACATTAACATCCTTGGCGGCAAGGGCATCGTACATATCCAATGCTTCTCCTTCAACCTTATCTATGCTTTCTTTACGAGATATGAGAACTAAATCATTCACACAATTTTCTTCAGCCAAACAGAATGCTGCTGTTTTTCCTACTCTTCCTGATGCACCAATTACACTAACTTTCAATTAGAATACCTCCTGCTCTCCTGATATAGATGTTAAATTGATTGATTTTTGATTTTTTAATAAAAAAAATTAAATATAAAAGGATAACTTGAATCATTAATTCCATAACTATATTGTTATCTCATTATCCTTAAGTTGGACTTATCATAAATAGATGAATTTAATCTAACTTCTTTAAGTATTTCTCTGCTACCCGTTTTACATAACTACTTTTATCATTTAAAGCAATTTTTAAGGGTTCTATACCTCTTTCATCACCAATATTGCCGAGGGCCCATGCAGCACCACCTCTAACAAAACCGCTGTCATCTTTCATAGCTTCAATAAGTGGTTCAACCGCTTTTTTATTGGCTATTTTACCAAGTGCCCAAGCAGCACCACCCCTAACACGCCAGTCTTCATCCTTTAATGTAACAATAAGTGGGTCAACAGCAGGATCTCCCATATTCCCTAGGGCGGTCGAAGCCTCTCTTCTAACCCATTTGTTTGGATCTTTTAGTGAATTAATTAACACATCAACTGCTCTAGCATCACCTAGAATTCCGAGGACACGTATAGAACCTTTTCGTATTTCTTTATCATTATCTTCAGCAGAAACTAGTAATAACTCAACAGCGGGTTCACCAATCTCTTCAAGTAATCCTACGGCTTGTGTTTGAACAAGTTCGTCATCATCCTTCAGAGTTTGAATCAATCTTTTAATGTTTTCTTCACGTTCCATTTTTTATACCACCCTAAATTAATGAATTACAAGTTTTAAATGATCCAAAGTAAAATAATTTCAAAATAAAATTTTTTCTTAATTGTATATTATTTATTCTCCATGAAAATCTTACATTTTATGACATAAACACATTAACATTCTCAAATGTTAAAACTCCTAAAATTACAGATGAAAAAAAATGCCACTTTTTGCAGAGTTTTGTAATAATAGAAGTCTCGTTCCAAGTAGTATTATATTGTATAGGATTTCGTTGAATAAATATATTATGTTCATGGTAACTTTGGGCGAACTAGTAAATGTAGACGAACTAAGAAAAATGTATATTATCATGATAGGAATTCAAAAGTCTTAACCATAATTTAAGGGCTTAAAAAGTCATCATAATATGGTGATATATAGTCAAGATAAAACAACTCAGATTTAAAGCTTTATTACTCATCTTGGATATTTATTTAAAATATTTTAAAATGAAATTTAAAGTATAAACCAAGTTTTAGTCAATATTCCCATTGATTTTGTTATATATCTTATTTTTCTATATAAAACTGTTTTATTTCTTGTGCAACAATTTTTGGTTTGCTTAAGTAATTTTCTGAAGCATCATGGTCAATTTATTGATTTATAACACGTTTAATATGGGGTAGTACTGTTTTCAAAGCATTTAAACTGTGTTTTAAGAATAAAAATGGTTTCTTACCGCTGAGTAATAGTACTTCTGCAGAGACGTTTTTATAGTTGTTGAGTTTTCCTTTAGTTTCTTTAACAAATATCAAGTCATAGTGGAATGTGGCTATAAGTTCTTTAATAGTTGCATCATCTTTACCTTAATGTATTGAATATGTGTTTATTATAACTAGGAAAATATATTACTAACTAAACATTTTTGATAATGAAATTCAAGAGGTATCATATGTACAATATAACCTTAATTCCGGGAGATGGTGTTGGACCCGAGGTTACTGAAGCCCTTTTATATATAATTGAAATGATGGATATTGATTTGGACTATACCTTGGCCTATGCAGGAGATGCATGTTATAAAGAAACTGGAACTACTATTCCTGATGAAACTTTGTCCAAAGCAAAAAAAGCAGATGCAACACTTTTTGGATCTGTTACAACAGTACCTGGACATAAAAGTGCTATAATAACCCTTAGAAAGGAACTAGATCTCTATGCTAATTTGAGACCAGTAAAGACATACCATGGTGTAGGCTGTCTTTTTGATGATCTTGACTTCATAATAGTAAGGGAAAATACTGAAGGATTATACTCGGGTATTGAAGAATATACAAAAGAAGGTGCAACAGCTCTAAGGGTAATAACCAGATCTGCTTCTGAGAGAATATGCAGGTTTGCATTCAAACATGCAGAAAAAACAGGGCGAAATAAGGTAACAGCAGTACACAAAGCCAATGTTTTAAAGAAGACCGATGGTATTTTCAGGGAATCATTTTACAAAATAGCAGATGAATATCCTGATTTAGGTACCGATGAAAAATATGTTGATGCAGCAGCAATGTTCCTAATTACCAGACCCCAAGATTTTGAAGTAATAGTTACAACCAACCTATTTGGTGATATACTCTCTGACGAGGGGGCTGGACTAGTGGGGGGGCTTGGTATGGTACCATCTGCCAATATAGGGGATAATAATGCATTATTTGAACCAGTACATGGTTCTGCTCCAGATATAGCTGGCTTAGGGATTTCTAATCCTTCAGCTATGATTTTATCTACGGTGATGATGATGGACTATCTTGGTGAAACTTATGAAGCAAGAAAACTTGAAAATGCATTATTAGATGTACTAAGTGAAGGTAAGGTTTTAACACCTGATCTTGGAGGGTCATCAAAAACCATGGAAATGGCACAAGAAATCAGGGATAAACTTCGTATAAATTGATATCATTTAATTTTAAGATATTAAATCCCCATTTTTTTTGTTGAGGAATATTTCTATTAACCAGTTTATATAGTAACTTTTATATGGATTTCTATTCATAAACTACTTCATAGTATAAGTTGATATTGACAGTTTAGGCTGTTTTTAGGACAATTTTTGATTATGAGTAAAGCTACTAAAAGAGTAACTTGACTCTATTTACCTTTAATTGCCTACAAATGCTGTTTTAAAAATTTTCAAGATAATTTTTGGAGGTATATTGTATGAAAACTACTATTAGTGTAATAAAAGCTGATGTCGGCAGTATAGCTGGACATGCAAAGACTCATGGTGCTTTGCTTAACAAATGTGATGAACTACTTGCTAAAGCTAAGAATGAATCGCTTCTGGTTGATTATCATATCACCAGCTGTGGTGATGACATAGACTTGATAATGACCCATCGAAATGGAGAAGAAAATGAAGAAATTCATGAACTAGCATTTAATGCTTTCATGGAAGCAACTAAAGTTGCAAAAAGTTTAAAGCTTTATGGTGCAGGCCAAGACCTTCTTTCAGACACTTTTTCTGGTAACATCAAAGGAATGGGTCCTGGATGTGCTGAGATGGAATTTAAAGAACGACCATCAGACCCTGTAATAGTCTTTTGTTGTGACAAAACAGAACCTGGTGCATTTAACATGCCCATATTTAGAATGTTTGCTGACCCATTTAATACAGCTGGACTTGTTATAGACCCTTCACTCCACGGAGGATATGATTTCGAGATATTTGATGTTATTGAACACAAAAAAGTTACAATGTCATGTCCTGATGAGATGTACGATGCACTTGCATTACTAGGCTCAACTGGCAGATATGTTATTAAACATGTTACTAGAAGGAGTGACAATGAGATAGCTGCTTCAATAAGTACAGAAAGATTAAATCTTATGGCTGGTCAGTATATTGGAAAGGATGACCCAGTTGCAATAGTAAGAGCACAATCTGGATTCCCTGCTGCAGGAGAAGTTGTTGAACCATTTGCATTCCCACACCTAGTAAGTGGATGGATGAGAGGTTCACATAACGGTCCATTAATGCCTGTTGCACAGGAAAATGCTACTCCTGTAAGATTTGATGGACCTCCACGGGTAATTGCTCTTGGATTCCAAATAAACAACTCAGAACTCGTTGGACCATTGGATATGTTTGATGATCCATCATTTGATAGGTCAAGGAACCTAGCATCTGAAATTGCTGAGTATATGAGAAGACATGGACCATTCGAACCACACAGATTACCAGCAGATGAAATGGAATATACCAGTCTTCCTGGTGTTCTTAAAATGCTAGAAGAAAGAATGCAAGATATGGATTAATTTTAAATCCATTGCTATTTTATTTTTTTTTAATTTTCTTTAAAATTAGTTTAAAGTTTTACATATTTGATTAGGAATATCTAATACATTTTTGATCCTATCTATTATGGGACCATCACTTGTAGCTATTATTCCTCCATATTTTTTTGATTGTTTTACAAGCTCAAAATCAACATTTTTATTGGTTACTGCACAGCCATTTAGGTTGTTAATTTGGATTATGGAATTTGTGATTCGTGCAAGCTCACCACTTTTACTCACAGGACTATCATAAAAGAAGCAGACATATGCAGGATTATATTGGTTTAAAATGCTCATTATATTATTCAATGCCTTTTCAGTTGTTGAATTGATTTTATATTTCCCAAAAACTGCTTTTAGATCTCTTAAAACTCCATCATCACACATGACCAATGAACCATACTCACGATTGCATATGGTCTCAACAGATATTAAAACATTATAACCATCTACAAAAATAGTTTTATTAGTTACATTAGTTATATTAACGATTTTATGAGATCTATCTTTGGATTTATCATCAGAAAAGACTTTTCTTTCCAAATAATTTCTTCCATTCTTGTTAAGTACGTACTTATTAGCAACTAAATTTATAGCTACTTTTTTTTTATATCCTCTATTTAAAAGAAATTTTAAGTCATATGATGCATCTTTCAAGCGTATATATATGTCTTTAGATGACATTTTATTAATTTATTAAATTAACCTTTTCTCTTTGCAACTATTATAGGAACTCGATCAGAAGCATTTTCCGCACGGTCGGCAATATTTCCCAGCCTTAGGACTGTATTTTTAATTTCTATATGGGTTAAAATATCGATTTCTTGATTTTTGTAGCTTATGTACAATCGTTTAAGGATTCTTCTTTCTATTTTATCTACCTCATCCTCTAATTTTTCGACTTCGTGGGCTTTTTTGAGAGCTTCTCCTAGATCTTCGTCCAACAGTTCGATACATTTTTTTAAGGCAGTTACTGTTTCATAAATAGAATCCATAAGATCTGAAAAATCTTCTATATAACCCTTGGGGAAATTGATTCGGCTTAAACATATACCAAAGGCGGTTTCTTGGCACATATCGGATACACTATCAACATTTTCTGCTAATATTATTCTGTCTTCCCTATCAAAAGGTAAAAATGCTCCATTAAAAAATTCGATCTCCATTTTCCTTCGGATATCATCTGCATCGTGTTCTAACTTGGATATTTTATCAACTTTTTTATCAACTTTATCAAATTCATTGTTGTAGAAGTGTTCCATGAGAATTTTTAGTTGGTTTAAATTTTCATAAACCATGTCTACATGTTCTTTTGAGTATTGTTCAACTTTTGATTCCCTTTTGAATATATTTCTCATTTTATCCCCATTTTTAATTCTTTAGGATTAAATTCTATAATTATTTATTATATTCATATAAGTTCATGTAGAAGGCGTATTGCATCTAAAAGTCCATGGGCATAGGTTATGCAACCAAATGAGGTTAGATAATCCTTTTTTTTAAGATAATAATCTGTATCTTTACTGTAGTTTCTGGCCATTTCAACTACTTGGCCCTCTTCTTCATCAATTTTTATTGATTCTATTTCTTTTATATTTTTTGCAAAGAGGTCAATATCCTTTTCAATTCTTTCAACAGCATCCATATTATCATCCCCATATAATTTGAATTCTTCAAACTCTATAATTTAAATATTTTCAATCCTAAAAAAATGATCAAATATTTTACAAAGAAATATTGAGTTTATTCTAAATTTTAAATTTAACTTAATAAATCCCTTAATTGAACTAATATTTTCAATAAATAAATTCTTGATTTGAATTATTAAATATAGATACATATTATGAGATTTTAGGATTAATCCTTATATTTAATGATCCAATTGAATAGGAATACCAATTGGAATACTTTGATTACATAACAACAGACTAATGTAAATTTGAATCATTAAAATATTTTTTCATGGATTATAACAAATTAGTAAATTTTTTGTAGATCGAACCACTAACATAATGTATAGAAAAAGTAAGATATAAGGAAGATATGGGAGCTGATAATTTGACATATGTTTTGATTATTCATCGAGTGGAGAATTATGCTAAATGGAAATTATTATATGACGAAGATGGTGCTACACGAAAAGTCAAAGGTTCTAAAGGGGCTCAAGTACTACAAAATACAAATGATCCTAATCATTTAGTTGTAATGACTGAATGGGATAATTTAGATAGTGCTAAAAATTTTGTAGAGTCTGAAGATTTATCAAAGACAATGCAGGAAGCAACCGTTGTAGGTAGACCTGCTGTTTTTTATTTAGAAGAAATTGAAAAGACAGATTATTAATATGAAGCTAAATATTTGGCTTCATAAAAAATTCTTATAAAAAATTATTAGTTTCTTATTTTGTTATTGAAAATAAATCGAATAATTAGGATAAGTATTAAGATATAACCTAAGTTAACACATTTTTGATAATGGAAAAAATTATTTGAATATTTACTATTTAATGATTTATTGACCTTTAAGTTCTTTCCAAGAATGATATACTCTTTGGAAAACTGTTATATAACCTAATATCATTATAAGAATGATGGCTATTCCTAATGGGTTAACATTAAAGAAGGTTATACCTGTGAAATAACTTAAGAATGCTCCGATCATTATTATAACAAGACGTTCAGCACGTTCAGCAATTCCAACATTACATTTTATACCTTCTGCCTCTGCTCTAGCTCTTACGTAGCTGACTGTTAAAGATGCGTGGAGAGCAAGAATACCAAAGACCCAATTCACATATCCACCGTAAATTATTCCAATAATTATAAAGGCATCTCCAAATCTATCAGCAGTGGAGTCTAGTATCCCTCCGAACTTAGTAGTTTGATAATTATTTCTTGCCACAGCCCCATCTAACATGTCTACAAATCCACTTAATGCTATTAAAAGCCCACCTGCGAGTAGATTGCCTGTTGCAAACATATATGCAGATATAAGACTTACTATCAGGCCAAGAATGGTTAGAATGTTTGGGTTTATACGTATCCTCTTGGCTATAGGATCAAGAAACACCTTAACTTGGGGTCTAAGTCGGTTCAGCATAAAATTAAATATGAATATCAATGGATATATACTTTGGATGGAAAAGAATGAAAGTTGGGGTTGATTATTTAAATGAAGATCATTAAGATAGATGGAACAAATCCAAATTATGATAAAATAAGAATTGCAAGGATGGCTATGAAGAAGGGTTCCATCATAATTTATCCTACAGATACAGTTTATGGAATTGGGGCTAATGTATTCGATGAAAAGGCAATTCTCAAAGTTTTTTCTATTAAAAAAAGAGCTCTAAACAAACCATTATCTATTTGTATTTCTAGAATTGAGGATATAAAACAAGTAGCACAGATGGATGTTAGAGCTGAAACTGTTATACGGAATCTTCTACCCGGACCCTTTACTATAATATTAAAGAAGAATGATAATATATCCTCACTTTTAACGGCTGGAAGTGATAAGATAGGGATTAGAATTCCTGATAACAGTATATGTATGGATCTTTCAAAAGAGTTTCCTATTACCAGTACTAGTGCTAATTTGTCAGGATATGATATTCCAGAATCTGTAGAGGGGGTATTAAAACAATTAGGGTCCTCTATTGATATTATGATGGATGCAGGTATCTGTAAACATGGAATTCCATCTACTGTAATAGATATGACGGTTTATCCTCCTAAAGTTTTGCGTGAAGGCGCTGGAAATATTTTAGAGAATATGATCTGAAAGAGGGTTAATATATTAATGTCCAGAATTTTAATAATCATCTATATAACTATTTAAATTCTTTTATATTCTTTAAATAACATGGTCATGATTTATAATTCGAGTAAATCTTCCTTTTTAATTTTATTCTAGGAGACAGCAAAGTTATTTCTATTATTAAATTCAATTACAAATTATAATTTAATTCGATTATTTGTGATGATGGATGAAATATTAAATAAAATTGTTAGGGATTAAAATATTGAATTTTTTATATTTATAAAAATAGTACATAAATTCAGGAGTATTTAAATGAAGGTTTTATCGGACATAGATGAAAATACTAAAATATCTACAGGATCCCCTATTGATGTGATTATGGGCGGAGGAGTTGAAAAAGGCTGTTTAACTCAATTTTATGGGCCACCAGGATCAGGAAAAACAAATATAGCCCTACAATTACTCGTATCTTGTGCAAAAAATGGAGATAAAGCTATCTATGTTGATACAGAAGGTGGATTGTCAATAGAAAGGGTAAAACAAATATCAAATAATCAATTTGACAGTTTTGCAAATAACATACTTATATTCGAACCAACCAGCTTTAATGAACAAATAGAAGTTTTGAAAAAAATAGAAAATCTATTAAATTCTAAAAGTGAAACCATTGAACTCATCATACTTGACTCTGCTGTTGCACTCTATAGACTCAAAGAAGGCGATTCATCTCAGACTAACCGCGAACTTGGTCAACAGATGGCACTATTATCTAGAATAGCAAGAAATCATAATATAGCTGTAGTAATCACCAATCATATCTATTCTGTTTTTGATGGAGATGGGATTATAGAGCCTGTTGGTGGAACTAT
This sequence comes from Methanobacterium sp., assembly GCA_003158115.1. GTDB lineage: Archaea > Methanobacteriota > Methanobacteria > Methanobacteriales > Methanobacteriaceae > Methanobacterium_B. The sequence goes on along the minus strand of PMGM01000050.1, from coordinate 8,755 downwards.
CCTCAAATACTGGAGTAAGATCGTTGTTGAACTTGCACGAGCTAATGGTCTTGGAGAAAGGTCAGCAACTTTGAAAAGACACAGAAGTAGACCTGAAGGTCTTAGAGCCCGTTTCAGAATTGTTGATCATGGGATTGAGTAGAATCATATATTATTTTTTCATGTTAATCTATTTAGGAATAATTTGAAGATGTTTTTTATTAAATTCTTTGATAATCTACATAACCCTTATTTTGTTTAGGAATGCGATAATTTTAAATCATCTGAAATTAAATACTAATGAGCTTAAGAACAAAAATGGAATAGGATATTTGGAGAATCATCTATATGATCAAAATTACGAGACTTATGATTCTGAGGATATCTATTATTTTAATATATTACCATAAAAGTGTTGTGAGATAATATGATTTCACCAAAAAAATACGCAAAACCCGCAAAATCAATACCTAAAGGATACAAAACAGCTAATGAATTCTTTGACTTTGTATTTAACGACAAAGACATGATCTGGATGGGTCAAAATACTAATCATCTTCATGATGAAAATCAGATTATGGATTCAATGATGAGTTGTATCAAAAAGCGTGATTACAATAAATATCCGCCACCAGAAGGTTTTCCAGAACTTAAAAGGCTTATTTTAGAAGATTTAGGACTTCAAAATGGGTTTGAGATACTTATAACAGCAGGGGGCACAGAATCACTTTACTTGTGTACCAATGATATCTTGGCACCAACCGACAATACCATTACTTGCGATCCAGGTTACCTTATAATAGATAATTTTGCAAGCCGTTTTGGAGACCATGTCAAGTCAGTACCAATCTATAATGAGGCATGTGGTTACAAACTCACACCACAACTTGTAAGGGAGAATATTGATGATAATACTAAGTTAATATCATTAGTTGATCCTCTTAATCCTCTTGGTACATCGTACACCAAGGAAGAGTTAAAGGACTTCGCTGATCTTGCAAACGACAAGGATATATATCTTTTACATGATATAACCTACCGTGATTTTGCAAGGAACCATCAGCTCATGGCAAAATATGCACCTGAACACACTGTAACGGTTTACAGTTTCTCTAAGATATATGGAATGGCAGGAATGAGAATTGGATCCATTATTGGAGTGCCTGAAATTATAAAATCCATAAAAACAATAGTGATCAACGATCTGGGAACCAATGTTGTTTCTCAACGAGGAGCTATTGCTGCAATTAAATCAAAAAAAGAATGGTTGACACGTATTAAAACTATCACACGTTCTAATCAAGATATTATCAAAAGAGCAGTTGATCAAGTTGAAAATGCATTTTTACCTGTCTATCCTTCTGATGGTAATATGCTTACAATAGATATTTATGATACAGGTGTATCACCTCTGGATATCTCAGAGTATTTATTGGATAAAAAAGTTTTCACACGTGAAGGTTCCTACACTAGTAAACTATTTGGAGACAGATACCTTCGTGTTAGTTTCTCAATTCCTAAGGAACATGTAAAATACTTTGCTAAAGTATTTGTTGAAGGTATGAAAGTTCTTAGAGACTCTAAATAATTTTTTTTTTATTTTTTAAATGTCTGAATTTATTTAGGAATTACATTAATTAATTCTATGACTAAAAAAATTAAAGATAAAAAAAGAAATTAAATTCTATAAAATATTTTAATTATTTAAATGCCCCTGTCTCTGAAAATGGATATAACAAGGAATATAGCTAAAATTGCACTTATAACAAATCCTAAAACACCTAAATATGGAAATTTAATCATTAAAACCCCATTATCAGTGGTCATTATCATAGATGAACCTATTAAAAGAGCAGAAAGAATTAATGCAACTGATAATTTGTTAGTAATCCTTTCTAGGCCTTCATGTTCAATTTTTATTCTTATTTCTCCCTCTTCAAGTTTGTATAATGTTTTGGTAATTGTTAATGGCACGCTCTTTAAAACATGTTCCATTTCAATAATATTCTTCTTTACATAGTCCACAAAATTTAGAGGGGTAAGTTTTTTGCGTATCACTTGTTTGATTATGGGTTTACATACTAGAACAGCATTGAAGGTAGGATCTAATTTTTCTCCAGTTTCTTCAACCATTCCAATACCTCTAGCAAGCAGAACAAATTCTCTAGGCATGGTAACATGATATTTTCTCATGAGATTTATCAAGTCGTTCATACCACCATGAACCTCATTTAATTCTGTTCCATAGTATTTGTACATCATATCCGTTAGATCGTACTTCAAGGATTTAGTATCAACATAATGTTCATCTATCATGTCCATGTATTTTAGCTGGTTAATCATCCCATTTACATTATTATCAATGAAATATATTATTAATTCTGCTAAATTTTGTTTAAATTCATCATCTAATACTCCCATCATCCCAAAATCAATATAACATATAACATTATCGTCTAAGATGTAAATATTGGATGGATGGGGGTCGGCATGGAAAAACCCATAATCTATTACTTGTTTAAAATAGGATACAGCTCCTCGTTCAGCTACTAATTTTAAGTCAAAACCTTCAGCTTCAGTTATATCAGAAATCTTCTTTCCAGAAACAAGTTCCATTGTAATCACTTTTAATGTGGAGTATTTATTGTAGAGTTTGGGTACATGAACAGTTTCATCGTTCTTAAAGTTATAACTGAATCTTTTAAGATTCATTGCTTCATTTTCATAATCAATTTCCTTTAAAATTGAACGTTTAAATTCTTCAACTATCCCTGGAACATTGTAAATTTTGAATTGGGGAACATAACTGTCTATTCGTTTGGCTAAAAATTGCATTATAGAAATATCACTTTTAATGAACTTTTCCACACCGGGCTTTTGGATTTTAACTGCTACTTTTCCCCCTGATTTGAGAACTGCACTATGAACTTGACCTATAGAAGCAGAACCTAAAGGTTCAGCATCAAAACTACTAAAAATCTTATCAATTGGTGATCCCAGTTCATGTTCAACAACTCTCCTAATAACATCAAATTCAATAGGAGGATTATCATCTTGCAGTTTAGCAAATTCATTGGCTATTTTTCTCCCAACAAGATCAGGACGAGTACTTAGTGTTTGACCTAATTTAATGAATGTAGGACCTAATTCTTGTAAAACTAGCCTTAATCTTTCAGGTGTGGTTTCATCAAGTTCTTCAAGTGAATCATAATCGTAGGATGGACTCACTAATGGAATTTTATGTTTTAGTTTAATTTTCTCTGTCAAGTAACCAAATTCATACTTTGAAAGGACTTTAATAATCTCTTGTAATCTTTTAAGGTTGTTTCTGTCTTCTTTTACCATAAAAATCTATCCTAAAATCAATGAATAACTAATTAAAAGAGGTTATAATTCAAACATTATTTAGTCTTATTGATTTAAGTAAAATAGTAAATAACTAAATTTTGACTTATTCAATTGTAAACAATAATTCAAAATAGAATCAGTAAAAAAGATAGAAAAATAGATTTAACTTTCCAGATAGTAATATTCTCCCTTTTCCTTCTGTTCTCTATCAAGATAACTTTCAAACTTGTTAACACGCGGTCTTTTAGTTTCTTTATCCCTTCGGAAAGTGATACCAACAGATGATAGGAAACTGTTCATTGCAGATCTGAGGTTCATTGGACTTGAAGCATGTCCTTTAACACCCGGTTCTCCACTAAAAACCATAGCACGATCAGAAATGTAGTCTATGAATACTATATCGTGATCTATGATAATTGCAGCTGCATTACGACTTTCAACAACTCTTTTAATGGCTTTCGCCGCTTTAAGCCTTTGTTCTACATCTAAAAATGCTGTTGGCTCATCAAAGAGATATATTTCCGCTTCTCTTGATAATGTAACTGCTACTGAAAGCCTTTGAAGTTCTCCTCCACTTAGTTCATCTACTTCCTTGTCCATTAAAGCCTCTAATGAGAAGGGTTTAAGTATTTCAGTTTTGAACATATTGGTGCCGTATGTTGGTGCTGTTGTTAAAAGTAATTCTTCTACAGTTCCATCAAAATCTGATACAAGGTATTGGGGCTTGTAAGCTATGGTAACTTTTTTATTAATTTTACCTTTATCTGGTTTGGTTACTCCAGCCAATATTTTAGCAAATGTAGTTTTACCAATACCATTAGGTCCAAATGCAGTTATTATTTCATCATGCTGTACTTTTCCTTGGTCTGCTTCAAGACTGAATCCATCATAGGATTTTTTAAGTGATGAATAATCTGCAATTACTTCAGCTTCAATTTCTAGTGCAGGAGGTTTAACATCAAATATAATTGGTTGCTTACGGAATCTCACATTTTCCTCACGTAGAAAACCATTGATATATGAGTTAATGCCGACCCGAACTCCTCTCATCTGTGAAACAACACCATAAGCTCCTGGTTGTCCATATAAAATATGAACGTAATCAGATATGGCATCTAATGCAGCAAGATCGTGTTCTATAACCATAACAGATTTTCCTGCTTCAGCAAGATTTCGTACAACCTTAACGGCATTTAAACGTTGTCTTACATCTAACCAAGATGTGGGTTCATCGAAATAATAAAAATCAGCCTCTCTGAGGGCGGCTGCAGCAATTGCAACTCTTTGAAGTTCTCCTCCACTTAACTTGGAAATATCTCTGCTTAATATTGGTTTAAGTTCCAAAGAGTCCATAACTTCATCCATTGCACCTCGTTCGTCCACACTTTCCATTAACTTTTTAACATTTCCCTTAACAAATTTAGGAAGTAGATCAACCATTTGAGGTTTATGAACTACTTTTAATTCTCCCTTTGAAAGAGTTTTGAAGTATGATTGTAGTTGAGATCCTTTAAAATAACTTATAATATCATTCCATGAAACATCTTCATCATATATTCCAAGATTTGGTTTCAATTCTCCGGAAAACATTCTGATAATGGTTGATTTACCTATACCATTAGGTCCGAGTATACCAACAATTGATCCTTCCTTTATATTAGGTAAACCAAAGAGTTCAAACATGTTCTGCCCGTATCGATGTATCGGCTCATCAAGTGCTTCTGGAAGGTTAATAATACTCACAGCATTGAATGGGCATCTATTAGTACATATACCGCATCCAGAACAGAGTTCCTCAGACAAAATTGGTTTTTTTGTTTTTTTATCAATTACTATAGTGTCTTCTTCCATTCTAACGCCGGGACAATATTCAATGCAAACATAGTTGCATTTTTTAGGCTGGCATCGATCATGGTCTAATATGGCTATTCTTGTCAAGTTAATCACCAAAAAAATGAGTTTCTAAATTTTTGTAAGTAAGATAATTTAATCTAAGTTAATTTGAAGACTTCTTAGCTAATTTAATTCTTAGTCTTATATTTCAATTATATTTTTAATAATTAAGTTTCGGAAATATAATCATTATGTATGAGTAGAATTAATTAAATGTATTTAATTTTTCCATTATATACATAACACTTAGATATAATTTTTAAAGAATATAAGAATTATATCTGAATTATTATATCTAATTGTTTTTGATTTTAATTATTTTTTTTATGACTAAAAAAAATTTCAGGCATATGAACAATTGAGATATGTCTAAATTAATTAAATCTATATTAGATCTAAAAAAAACAAAATTGTAAGTATTCCAAAGTGATAATTATTATATAGAAATATGGAGATGATTTATTGGTTAATTATGAAAGTCCTGAACGGCAAGAACATCAAAGGATTCTGGTACATACCACAGCTTTAGTTGCTGATTGTATGGATATTGAAGTTTGGGAAGATTTTTTCTGTATTAATCAGTTAAATAAAGCCAATTATTATAAAGCTAAACTAGAAACTTTCGAATCTGATGATAATTACGAAACAAGTATTAGAGATGCTAAGATTAATGATTTGGATGATACTATTTCAAAGCTTCAAGCTTTAAAATTAATAAAGAAATAATTATTTTTTACATTAATCTCAAAAAGATATAATTCCTAGAAAAGAACATAAATAATCTATAATATATTACTTGCATATAATTAGCAACTTATAAACAAGTTTTATGTCATTTGAACTGGTTAAAATCTATTTTATAGCAATTTAATTCTATAAAAAGTTTTATAGTTAATTACTTGATTAATTTTATTTTTTTTATCCATTAATTATTCTGAATAAATAATGCAAAATTAGAATAAATATTAATTATGTATAAAAAGCCTTTAAAAATAACTCAAATAAAAAAAAGAAATAGAATTAGACTGCTTTAAGAGCCAATTCTATATCTGATGCTTTAACGGTTTTCCTTCCAGCGTGCTTTGCAAGTTTCACAGCTTCTATAGCTATTATTTCACCTTTCTCTTCAAGCACTTTGGCTAATTCGTCCCTTGCATCGTCGCTTATTCTCTGGGCACCAGCATTTTTAATGATTCTTCCTACTGGAGCAACTGGTAATTCAGTCATTTATACCACCTCGATGATTTATTAGGACTCCATAGTATTTAAGTTTGTTGTTTATATCTATATTGATAACCCTTATAGCTATTGTGTCTTCATCAAAAACCTTTATAAGATATCTGTCAATGTTGAGTTTTTGATTTCCCGTAACATAATTAAAACTTTAATTCAGCGTATGATAAGATCATTGTAAATCCTATCCTCTGATGAACTGAGAATTATGTATTATAATGTTATGAGAGTACATGATACCTATCAATAAATAAAATTTATAATAAAATAAAATAGACAGAAAGTATATAATCTATAAATAAAATTTATTTAATCCTGAGAGCCATTAGCTCATTTAAATTTAAACAAATAAAACAGAAGTTAAAAGCATTAATTTAGACAATTCAATATATTAGGAGTGATAATATGGTTATAAAAGTAACAAGCAATGTTTTTAACGAGGGTGAACATATACCTGACAGATATGCCTGTAGAGGAGTTAACATATCACCTCCCCTAGAATGGGATGATGTTGATAGCGCAGTGAAATATGCAATTATTTGTGAGGATCCCGATGCTCCATCGGGTACATGGACACATTGGGTTATTTTTAACTTACCCTCTGAGACAACAAGTCTACCTGAGTGGATTATGGAACGTGAAGAAATTGATAATGGCTCAAAACAGGGATTCAACGACTTTGGTACCATTGGTTATAGAGGTCCTTGCCCACCTGGAGGAACCCATAGATATTACTTCAACGTGTATGCTCTTGATAAAGGAATTGAACTGCCAGCCAAAATTTCCAAATCAGACCTATTAAAGGCTATGGAGGGTCATATAATAGATGAAGGACAATTGATGGGTCGTTATACTAGATAATTTAAAAGAATTGATAGTTTACTAGTAAAATTTTGATTTCTTTTATTTTTGATAATACAAATAACTTAATATTAAAATGTGATTAATTTCAACAAACAAAAAGACTAAATTATGATTTTTGAACCATTTTAATCTAAATTTTCTCTTATTAAAATAATAAAAATGAACTTTTCTTGGAGATATTATGAAACTAGAAGTTGACTACATGGTGGAAACACTTAAAACAGTTTTAATACCTATGATTGCAGAAGGATCAGTAGAATACTCCGATATAAATCTTAATAAAGAGCTCGGATTTTCTATTGAAAAAATAATTTACAATGAAAAAACACGTAATCTCATTATAATAGCTCCAGACCGACCTGAGAAATCATCATTAATAGGTAAAGGCGGTTGGGTTGTTGGAAGATTAAGAGAAGAACTTAATGTTAATAACATCCATGTAGATGCATATTCAGATATGATTATTCGAATTTACAGAATGGAATTAGCAATGAGAAAACTAGAAAATATTATTCCCAATATGGAAACACCAAGTCTGCCATTAAAAAATCTTAATGATCTATTGATACAAAGAATTAAAAATCTAGGAGAATTTAATTTTAGCACTAACTTTGAATCCGAGTTAGAATTCTTAAAAATCAATAAAAGATTAAAAAATGATTTAATTGGAGACGATTTATCTAAAGATCATAAAGCTATCGTTGCACTTTCTGGGGGTGTTGATAGTAGCTTTTCACTCATAGTTGCAAAACTGATGGGCTTTAATCCAGTAGCAGTTACAGTTGATCCTGGAAACATAATACTACCCTCTTATTTTAAAAATTCTGTTGAAACACTTACAAACAGTTTGAATGTTTCTCATGAATATATTGAAGTTGATATGAGTATCATTGTAAATGATGCACTAGATGGTAAAATCCATCCATGTGGTAGATGTTCTTCAACTATAGAAACAGCACTTATAAATTACGCAAAAAAATCAAAAATTCCCTTTCTCATCTTTGGAGATTTTCTTGCAACAGGATCACAATCTATAATATCTATAGATGGATTTTGGAGGATTAACTTACCTGCAATGCTTTCAGCTACTAAAGGAGAAACTAAATCCTTATCATCTTACTTCAATATCACAAGTAAGGGAGGCTATGGATGTCCTTTAATAAACGAGGTTCACAAGAAGCATCCTCATATGCGTAGATATTCTATGCAAAGAATCCTAAGGGAAACCAGGGCGGGTGTGTTGGAGCCAGGTCAGGCTTTGAATTTGATTACAAGAACTTTATAATCCTTAAAAAAGGATTATTCCATTCCTCTATTAATCAATTCCATAATTCCGTATATAATGAGTATAATTCCTAGCAGCCAAGGTAAAACTACGGGTGCTACTATAAATACAATACCTACTATTATGGCAATTATACCCATTATTTCGCGTCTA
>PMGM01000039.1 GCA_003158115.1 Methanobacterium sp. | reverse complement strand
TTGTTAAAATGAGTTAAGTGTCTGGATTTGCTGGTTGATACATATTCCTTCGCTCATTTTTCTATTTATGGGACTTTATATTGTGTATTAACTCATAAAGCTGTAATTAAATCAAATGAATTAAATTTTTATAACTAATTCGATCACTTTGTTCTTGTTAAATACCTAATAAAATTGTTGACATTTATTTGATTTTTTTTGAAAATAATTTAATACAAATTGATAAATTTATACATCAGTTTCAGTATATATCCATGCATTTTTAAGTATGAGTATATCCATTATCTTAGAATATAAAATAAAAGAAAATAAGAAAGAAACTATGGTCCTGTTTTGAATTTAAAGGTGTAATCAGTTAGTAAGTTGTTTCATTTAATTCTATTGGCTGATTAACACTATATTCCTAATTTTTTTGATATAAATAACCCTGAAAATATTTAGTTTTCTTTGAAGAATTTTTTGGTCATCATTTCCTCCATATTAGTTATAATGCGTCCTAATTCGGGAGCGGGGATGCTTACTAATATTTCATCTGGTTTTATATCCGTATAGGTTCTTGATCCTACATCTGCAAAACCGTATGTTACTTCTCCAGTTAAGTATGGTTTTGCTGCCATAGTACAGCATATAGGACCTATGCCTGCACCAAGACCTTCAGAACCTGAATCATAGGCATTGGCGTGGAGTATGTTCATTCCCTGTTTTGCATTACATACAATGAATATTACATCGGGTTCGAAATCTGCTTGAATTAATGGTGCGAAGATTACTGCTTGGAATATTCCAGGTTCTATTGAGGGATTATGTGTCCCTGCACGTTGAAAAGCTGGTACACTCTTAAAAACTCCTCGAGGTATAAGGAAAGATCCGCTACGCATGTTAGCATTTAATTCTTTAGGATCCTTCATTCCTGAATACCGCATACCGCCGCCGCATTCTTCTTCTTCAACTGTTGAATAGAAAATTTCACCATTCATAGCTTTCCCAAGCTTTGCACAGAACCTTGACTTGCCTTCTTCCTTTTTGATATTTCTTGGTTCTCTTACAGACCATTTTATAGCTACTGGATCCCGTTCAAGTTTCAATATTTCCTTTAATTTTTCACCCATTTCTTGATACAATAGTATCACCCTCTAAATCATGAAATTTGTTAAATCGAATATAAATTTTTATTTATTTAACTCGGAAAATTATGATTAATATTTTTTCTAGAATCTTCGATTTTTTTGAAAATAATTTAATACAAATTGATAAAGTTATACATCAATTTCAGTATATATCCATGCATTTTTAAGTATGAGTATATCCATTTTTAATACTACTATGATACTGGGTATCATCCAAACTATACTATAAGGGTATTTTAGACATAACTTTTTAAATAAAATTATTATTTTTGATTTTATTTATTTCATGTAAGTATGCAGGCAACATACGTTAATGATCTGCTAAGTATCCAATTCGTTGATCTATTTATTATTTTTTAAACTATTCTAAGATTCATTAATAGCTCGTTCGCTTAACTTAACGCTTTATGCCATTAAAGAAGGAGAGGAAGCTTGAAAAATATTTTTTTTATATCTAACTATTGTATCTTTATAAAAATTACTAATTACAATGAGGAAACATTTACTTCTATTTGATGTTTTTGAAATTATAAAATTAAGTTTATGTATACTTTAGTGAGTTGTTTATACTTGTTGCTATAATTACATCACCGTCACAAGTTTTATTAATGTTATCTTGTTTTATCGTAGTTAGCTTAACTATTTATTCATGAGTTATGCGTTTATTTGCATCTTATCTAATAATTAAGTGATATTACAACTCAATTTCAAGTACTATCATTTTAACGATAGTTTCATTCATTTATTCAATAGGATCGATATTATCTACTAATTTAATCAAAGGCTATTCGATTTAAGATGTTCTAGTTTTAGATTGGTTGAATATAAATTTTTTAAAAAATCAATCCAGCAAGCGATCAATCAAGAAAGAGATTAAACAAAGTTGGATTTTATAATTAAAAAAAATGGAAAAAGGAAAAATTTATGTTATTTTTTGTGTGACATTACTGATCCACCAATAACTGAGAGGATTCCAAATAATAGTCCAGCGATTGGTATGCCTGTATGTTGCATTGGTATTATACTTGTGGCTGTATTGAATATTGTTTTTGTAGTTGGGGTTGTATGGTTAGTTGGATTTATAGGATTAGTTGATGTTATTGTAATTGGTGTTACGCCTTGAGTGTTAAGATTATAGGTTTCTGATGTTAATGATGAATTGAAAATATAATTTCCTGCGCTGGTTGTTTTTCCTGTAACGTACAAGTAAGGGTCTCCTACTGTAACGTTCGTTAGGGTCCATGTGATTGTACTGTTAGCTGTATTGTATGTCCAGTTACCGTCACCGTTAATTCCTGTTAATACGAAACCCTTTGGTAATGGAATTGTAACTATAACATTGGTTGCGTTGTTCGGTCCTTTATTGCCAAGTTTGTAGGTGATTGTAAATGTTTCACCAACCTTTGGATTACCTTTGGAAGTCATGGTCAAGTACAAGTCGACTATCGGGTTCACTGTTATTATTGTAGAAACTGATTGATTGTCAACTTTAGCTGTGACATTTGCGTTACCTATATCAATAGCTGTAAATAGTGATTTAACTTCATCACCCATAAATCCTGTATTGTTTGGGTTTATACTTCCAAGTGTTCCTGTAAATGTTACTGGCATATCATCAGGTATAAGTCCATTGATTGGATTTAGATAATTACCATTTGAATCATGCTGTAGATCTGCTGTTACTGTTGAATTACTACCATTTAAGATAGATGCAGGATTTGCTGATATTGTTAATACTACCCATGGTGTGACATTAATGTTTCCAACCACATAATTTGATGGATTTGTATTTGATCCCCACCAGTTGAGAGTTGCATTTACTGCTCCGGCATTGTTGAAAATTATGTTGCCCTCAGATCCTGGCATTCGAAGTATTCTGTTAAAATTAACGTTTGCATTGCCATTATTCCAGATAGTACCGCCATTACGATTTGCTTGGTTGTTGGTTAAGGTACTTTCATTAATGTTCAATTTTTCAAATGTATATATAGCTCCACCATCTTCTGTTGCGATGTTATTGCTGAGTATACTATTTTCTATGTCAAATATTCCAGTATTATAAATAGCTCCACCATACTCTGCAGAGTTTTGAGTAAATACACAGTTAGTTATATTTGAATTTCCTACATTATAGACTGCTCCACCATTAGCAGTGAAATCCTCTTGTAAATTAGGATCTGTAGGATATAATGGGTTATCTCCAATATTATTTGTATCTGCTACATTGTCTAAAAGGACGCTGTTTGTCATGTTTAAGGTTCCGAAGTTGCTAATGGCTCCACCATTGGTACCTGCTACGTTGTTCATAAATGTCGAGTTATCCACAATCAATGAAGAATCTCTATCATTGTAAATAGCCCCACTGTCCATTGTGGCATTGTTTTTATTGAACATACAGTTTTCAACATTTAAAATACTACCCTTATAGTTGTATATAGCTCCATCAAACATTGCATTGTTATTGTAGAATGTGCAGTTGATCAGTGTTAATGTGCCATAATTAGATATTGCCCTATTACCATTTTCTAAAGTTAAATTTATGAGTGTTAAGTATGTCCCAGAGTTGATATTGATTATTTGATTACTTTGACCGTCTATTATGGTGTTTTCCGGGTTTTCACCGATTATGGTCATGTTGTTTTGGATGTTCATTCCTGATTCGGTGTAGGTACCACTGGCTACATTCACAGTTCCATTGGTTGTTACTGTATTTACGGCGTTTGATATGGTTGCTTTAGGTCCGTTTAATCCACTAGTCCAAGTTGAATTTAGTCCATTCCATCCATCATTTCCAGATGAACCATTAACGTAGATAGTAACAGGAGCTGCTGAAACATTGCCCATTCCATAGCTGAATATAAAAACTATACCCATCAATACCAGTACCATAATAATTAAATTGTTTTGTTTTGATATTTTTTGTTTTGTTATCTTTTTCACCTCCTTTATGCCCAATTAATATATTTTAGTGCATTCAGTAATAACTAAATAAAATTGATTTATACTATATTATTATTATATTTTACTAAAATAATTTCAAAAAACAAGGTTTTGTGACATTTTACATATAGAACATTACATTAATCGATCGATCTTTGATTGCGAGAGCGAGCAATTGCGCAATTGATAAAAAAGAGAAAAAGGGAAGTATTATAACTTAAAAATTTTACTATAGATGAAAATTAAATGAGCAACCAAGCGATCGATCAATCGATTGTATATAGGCAACATAATTACAACAATTACCTTTTCGATAGTTTAATTAAAATTGTAATTGATGCATACCAAATTAATCTTTTGAACTATTTAATGAAAATACATCCATAATATAAAAGATAAACGATTTTAAATTGATATTATTTATTTTTCTTACGATTACACATAGTCTTACTTGAAGGAAATCATTGCAACTTAAATTGGTTAAATCATTAATAATATGGGTTTTTTGGAAATTAGAAATAATACTAATTCTCAATTTTATACATCAATTTTTATTATATATCCATGCACTTTTAGGTATGAGTCTATCCATTTTTAATGATACTATGAGACTGGGTATTATCTGAATAATAATTATACTAGAGTCATTTTTGACATAACTTTTTAAATAAAGTTATTATTAATTTTGATATTTCTAAAGAGCAGGGTATGCAGGCAAAACAACTTCATGATCTGGCTAGTATCCATAATCAAGTCAATAATTTCATAATATTCTAAGTAACTATTGATTAGGTCACCAACTGCTCTATAAAATCACTTGAAAATATTTTAAAAATAGATTATACTTGTTTTACTCTTAAATCATTTAAAAACTCAGTCTACGGTATCATTGCACATTTTCCATAGCTAGGAGGATTAGATTTGTGCCTATGTCACCTCTGTAGATTCTTCTAGCATTTAATAACATTTTTTTGTATCCAATTTTATGGAAATTGTGTTCAAATTTAAAGTCATTGATTTCGTTGTTCTTTGGGAGTATTTCTTCTAGAAGTTTTTGAAGTGTGGGAATGTTCCATTCACCATCCCCTATCTTGTATATTTTTTCACCTTCTGTTTCTGATTTTTTTAACTTGAAGGTTTCGAAGAAGGTTCTGTTGGCTGATATCACTTTAAGGTCTTGATCAAGGACGATTAATGGTTCGCGAACTGTGTTAATTATATTTTCAGTGTATTCTAGGGTTGATTGTATTTTTTCTTGGAAATTTTTAAGTTGGCTTACATTTATGAATGTAATTGTTGCTCCATCAATAACATTTTGTGAGGTTTTATATGGCATGATTCTTACGTTATACCATTCGCCTTTTGCGGTGTTGACTTCTTTTTCTTTGAAAGCCACTTTTTTAATGACTTGACGTATGTCATCTGTTAGTTCTGGATATTTTATAATGGAAGCAATATCGCTTAGAGGACGGCCCAAATCTGATTCTATTAGTTTTATTATTTTCGTTGCTTCTTCTGTGAAACGTCTGATATTAAGTTTATTATCTACAAATATTGTTGCTATTTCGGTGCTGTTGAATAGATTTGTCATGTCGTCGCTTATGTTTGATAGTTCATCTACTTTTATTTGAAGTTCAGTGTTAACAGTGCTAAGCTCTTCATTAATAGATTGCAATTCCTCTTTAGAAGTTTCTAGTTCCTCATTTGTACTTTGCGATTCTTCATTCATGGATTGAAGTTCCTCATTGGCAGATTGAAGTTCCTCATTGGAGGTTGTCATCTTTTCAATTGTATCGTTAAGTTGTTCTTTAGTTAATTTAAGCTCATTTTCAAGTGCCTTAATGTGATCACTAATTTTGGAAAAGGGATTTAGTTTGATTTTATCATACTCTTCTTCATTTTGGTTTTGTGATTCTTCAAATGAAACAATTAACAATCCTTTCACCGCTTCATGATTCTTCAAGGGGTTTATTGTGAGTTTAAAGAGATGATTCTTTTCATTGGCTTCATCAATTTTAAGATTTTCCATTACAATTTTTTTATTTTTTGATATTGCATTTTGAATTGCAGAGCTTAATGCTAATTTTATGCCCTCTTTTGCCATTTTATGAATATTCATTTGGGAGGCTTTTCCAGGAGAAGGTTCCAAGTATTTTCCTAAACGGCCGTGTATATATAATATTCCTCCATTACTGTCTATTAATGCTGATGGAGGGGCATATATGTTGATTAAATTTTTTTCTGCCATTGCTGTTATGTTCAAACCAATTTCTGGTTTTGAATTTTTTAAATCGAATTGATCGTCCCAGTATGCTGAATAATGTTGTTGGTGGGTTAGTGGGTGAGTTTGCAAGAAGTCAAGTGCGAAGCCGTTTGATTTATTACATTTAAATATCTTCCACTTTTTGTCAATTACAGAAAATGAGTCTAGGAACTCTCCAATGCTTTCTGAAGGTCCTAATATGATGATTCCATCTTTGTTAAGGCCGTAATTAAATTTTGAAAGTACTTTTTCCTGTGCGCCACTTTCAAGATAGATCAGAAGGTTTCTGCATGATATAAGATCTAACTTGGTGAATGGAGGATCCTTGATGACGTTATGGATTGAAAATATTACCATTTCTCGTATATTATTTTTGATGGTATAGGAATTGTTTTTTTTATCGAAGAATTTATTTAGACGTTCTGGATTTATATCTGCGGAGATGATAGTGGGGTATGTGCCTGATCGTGCTGTTTTTATTGAGTTTTCGTCTAGATCCGTGCCGAATATTTGAACTTCTATTTTTTTGTTTGTTTCTTCTAAAAGTTCTTGTATTATTATTGCAATTGAATATACTTCCTCACCAGTTGAACACCCTGGAACCCAGATCCTTAGTATACCTGAATCTAATTTTTCTTTTATTATTTCATTCAAAGCGTCTTGTTTAAGGGATTCAAAGGCTTCAAGATCCCTGAAAAAGTGGGTTACATTTATTAAAAACTCGTTGAAGAGTAGATCTATTTCATAAGGGTTTTCTTCTAGGTATCGTAGATATTGGGACATTTCTTCTATTTGGTGAAGGTTCATTCGTCGTGCAATACGTCTGTTAACTGTGCTTTTTTTGTATTGTGAAAAATCATGCCCTGTTTTATTCCGGATTAGAATGAATATTTTCTGTATTGATTGGATTGTCTGGTCTTCAGGGGTTAATATTTTTTTAAGGATATTATTGGAAGATTGTGTGTAGGATATGAGTTTTTCTGGTATTTCTTCTGGTGCTAAGACTATTTCAACGAGTCCTGTGTTTATCGCATTGTTGGGCATACTGTCAGATCCTGCCGTTGATGGATCTTGTGCAATGCATATTCCTCCATTTGCTTTTATTGCCTTTAAACCAATTGTACCGTCACCCCCATAGCCTGAAAGGATTATACCTACACTTTTTTCCTTTTGATCCTCGGCTAGGCTTCTGAAAAAGTAGTTTATGGGCATTCTTTGGCCATGTGGTTCAAGGGGTTCCATCAGTTGGAGTTTCCCGTTTAGAATGCTCATATCTTTGTCGGGTGGAATTATATAAACATGTTCTGATATGACTTGAACTCCATCTTCAACTTCCATCACTTTCATTGATGTGTAACGGGACAAAATATCGGTTAAGGCACTTTTATGGATGGGATCCAAGTGTTGAACAATAATAAAAGCCATTCCACTTTTTTCAGGAACGTTTGAAAGAAATTTTTGAAGTGCATCTAGTCCACCTGCAGATGCTCCAATACCCACATAAAAAAAATTTGACGAATTATGGCTAATTTTACCTTTTAAGTTTTTTTCTATCTTTTTAGTCATTTTAGAACCCACACAATCAAATAAAGAATTAAATTTTGGAATCATTTTTATTTGAATAATTTTATCAAATTTGAAAATATTTATATATTTTAATTGACCAATAAAACTTTATTAATATTATATTAACATTATTAAACCAATTTATACAAACTTATTCATTTTAACGTATGGAGAAATTAATGAGTTCTGAGAAGGTAAAAGAGGATAAACTGCGTAAAAAAGCTGAAGAATTACTTCAAAGCCAGTTGAATCCTATAAACTATAGTTCTGAAGATGTTGATGAAGTAATTTATGAGTTAAGTGTTCATCAGATTGAATTAGAAATGCAAAATGAGGAACTGAGGGAAGCTCAGTTAAAGTTAGAAAATTCCCGACATGAATATTTTGATCTCTACAACTTTGCACCCATAGGATATTTTACCCTGAATAAAGAGGGTATCATATTAAAGGTTAACCTTACAGGAGCAACACTATTAAAATCTGATAGAAATAACCTCTACAAAAAAGCATTAATCCAGTTTATTGAACCCGAATATCGAAACAAGTTTCATCATCACATTATGAAAGTCTTGGATAAAGAAACTAAAGAAACTGTAGAGCTTAAACTTATAATAATAGACAAAAATTCATTTTACGCAAAATTGGAAACAATAAAAGTCCAAGATGAAAATGGAAATTTTAAAGAATTTAGAATAACTTTAACAGATATTACTGCCCAGAAAGAAGCCGAAAAAATATTACATGACCGTAATGCAAACATTCAGAAAATGTTAAATGTAGAAATTGACGAACATGAAACGGCTGAAATTCGATTGGAGAAATTGATTGAGAAGTATAAAATTTCTAATCAAGAGCTAGAACAATTTGCTTATGTCTCATCCCACGATTTGAAAGAGCCTCTACGCATGATCACAAGTTTCCTTCAGCTTTTACAGAAAAGATATATTGATGAGCTTGACGAAGATGCAAATGATTTCATAAATTATGCTGTAGATGGCGCAAAACGTATGGATATGATGATCAATGACCTTTTAGAATACTCTAAAATCGGAAGCACTGAAAGAGAATACGAATATCTACAGAGCGACAAAATATTAGAAACAGTACTAAAAAACTTAAAACCAACTATCGAGGAATCTAATGCCATTATAACCCATGATCCACTTCCTTTAATTTATGCTAATAATCAAATGATGATTCAGTTATTTCAGAACATTATAAGCAATGCTATCAAATACCATGGCGAAGAACCCCCTGAAATACACATATCAGCAGATTATATTGATGATGAATATATATTCTCTATAAAGGATAATGGAATTGGAATAGATCAAAAACATTTGGAAAGGATATTCAAAATCTTTCAGCGCCTGCACACTCGCGAAAAATATGATGGAACTGGTATTGGTTTGGCTATTACAAAAAGAATAATACAAAAGCACCGAGGAAAAATTTGGGTCGAATCCGAACTTGGAAAAGGAACTACATTCTTCTTTACGATACCCAATCAAAACTATTAAGATATTTTTAGCTTTCGGTTGTATATTTCGTTTTGTGCATCATAAAATATTTGAAATGTATTTATAGGATCCATAAGTATCTCATTGGCTTTTTCAGGTTCACGGGGTATATAATTATCTGGAATTATTATATTAATTCCAATTGATAAGAGTTGTGAGGATGTATCATATTGTAATTTCAAATTTAAAAGGATATTCACTATTCATATATAATTTGTAGTTATTTAATCGATCTTTTAAAAAAGTATATTGTTCTAAGTGAACTTCTTTATCCTCAAATGTTATTGATATGTTTGTTTGCTTCAAGTTTGATTTTGTTTATTTGTATATCGTTGGTTTTTAACATTATACCCCTAATATATAGTATAATTTCCATAATTGGTATATTTAGTGGTAATAAGAATCATCAAATTCTTTATCATACTATTTAAGACTTATCACAGGAAAATATATTTACAAATTCATTTATTTTGTGATGTTATATGATTTAACTTTCAAAGTTTTACATGGGTGAGAATTTGAATGCAGGTACTCCGCATTTAGGACATCTCCAAGTACTTGGTAAATCTTCAAAGGCTGTACCTGGAGGAGTGTTGGTCCGGGGTTCCCCCACCTCTGGATCGTAGATATAGTTACATACACGACATTTATATTTTCGCAAATTTAGTGACCTCCTATAATATTTTAACATTAACTAGAATTAGATTAATTTATGATTTGACTATCCCATATTTTTTATCATCCCTACATTCAATAATTATTTTAAAATAGTTATATTTGTGATAATGTTGTTGAACATTCAGAGAATAATTAAAGATAGATTAGAGATTTATTTTAAATTAATTAATTTTTTAATACATATCAAATTAACCACAGCTCTGAATAAGATATCGGATAATATTAAATAATATAAAATGTCACACTGTATTAAAGTTTTGAAATTTTATTGTGAATAATGAAAAATATAAATAAAAAAAAATAATAAATTAGAAAAACTTGAAAACAATAACTGAAATTTAAAAAGATAACTTGGATTAATAATCAAATAAATGTGTTTTTATAAATTTCATGTAAAACAATTTATGTTATATTGATTAAATTTGTTTAAAATGAGTTAAGTGTCTGGATTTTATAGATGATACATATTCTGTAACGTCTTTTGATTTTATTTGAAAATAAATTAATACTAATTCCCAGTTTTATACATCAATTTATTTATATATCCATGCTATTTGGGGTATGATTATATCCATTTTTAATACTACTATGATACTGAGTATCATCCGAATAATAACTCCACTTTAGAACTATTTTTAACATAAAAGCTATATGAAAAGTATTACGTTAAATTATATTCTTCTCATCAATTAATTTTTTATTTTCGAATCATTAATAGATTATATCTCAAATTTTATCCGTTGTAATGTTGAATCTGCAATATACGATCATTTTTTTATCTCATATTTTGAAAGTTTTTTCTATCCAAATTTTAATTTCATCTCTAGTTCTTCTGAAAGCATCAGTTTTGTCCTGGTCAGTTCCATCAACTTCTGTAGGGTCTTCAAATGATTCATGAAGATAAGTTTTTCCTCCAGGGAAAAATGGGCAAGCTTTACTATCTCCGCCACATACAGTAACCACAAAATCAAATTCTAAACCTTCAAATCCTTTTAAACTTTTGGATCGATTTTTAGAAATATCAACACCAATTTCTGCCAGAATTTTTATTGCATATGGATTCACTGTAGTTGGTTCGTCCCCTGCGCTATAAACATCATAATATTGACTATATAACGATTTTAATAGTCCTTCAGCGATTTGTGATCTGACGGAATTGTGGTTGCAGATAATTAATATTTTTTCTTTTAATTTTTGTGGAGTCATTTTTATCTTTCCTTTGAATACTCATTATCAACCATTCTATTTACATCCATATATTTAAATATATCATTGTAATATAGAATTGGTTATGAAAACATGTGAAATTAACGGGCAAGATAAACCAACTTGTAATCATATAAAGAATCTGGAAAAAATAATGTCAGAAATGCCTGATGAAGATATACTACAAAAAAATGCAGATATAATCAAAGCTCTTGAGATCCCACCAGGCTAAAAATTATTTACTTACTAAAATATAGGGAATTATGTGTCTGTGAGATAATGTCAGCACTGGACAAACCACAACCAACTGTATCCCACCACCTAAACATCTTAAAAAATGCAAGGCTATTAAAATCACGTAAAGATGGAGAATGGATACATTACAAACTAACAAATCCTAAACTACCTGAAAATCTTAAGGAACTACTAATAAAATCCTCGTAAAATGGGTTAAAATTAATATCAATTAAATTATCCAAATTTTATTTACTAATCATCCCATGGAGAATTTCAATGAATAAAAGTGTAATACTTAAAAATCTTTTAAATTCAGGCAAAACTCTGATAATGCCTGATGTATATAATCCTATAAGTGCTAAACTGGTTGAAAAAGAAAAATTTAAGGCTATACAGTGTTCAGGATACAGTTTTTCTATTGCATCTGGTTATCCTATAGAAAATGATGTTACTCTTTCTGAGAATCTTGAATGGACCCGTAAAATTGTAGAATCCGTAGATATTCCCGTAATGGCTGATGGTGAAGATGGATATGGTGGTCCTGAAAAAGTAATTGATACTATTAAGAATTTATTCAGACAGGAGTTGCAGGTATTAATTTAGAAGATCAGATACTTGATAGAAAAACCAAAGTTTCTGTGATAAATGAAGATTTAATGACCCAAAAAATAATGTTTGCACGGGAAACAGCAGAAGTAGAAGGAAATCCTAATTTTATCATCAATGCACGTACAGATGCTCTAAGATCTACTGAAGATAGATCAGAAGGATTAAAAATTGCAATAAGTCGTGCTAATCAATATATTGAATCCGGAGCAGATATTGCATTTATAACCTATGTAGAAACTATGGATGAAGTAAAAGTCATTAGTAGAGAAGTAAAGGGGCCGATTAGTATTGCTGCAGGAATGCCTTATAATATCGAAAATTTTTCTATCAATGATCTGAAAAAACAAGGCATCGCAAGGATTAGCTTACCCACATTATTGATTTTATCAAGTCTAAGTGCTATTAGGAAATCTCTAAAGTCTATAAACGAAGATAATATGTTAAAAACTCCTACAAATGAGTTTCTATATCCTATTCAAGATTTAAATTCTCTATTAAAAAAGTAATATAATAATTTTCATTGAAAATGAGGCTGAATATGAAAGATGATATTACAGGTCAGGTTACTGGCCAAATTTGTGACACTCCTAAACTAGGATTTTTAGACAGGTTTTTAACCATTTGGATTTTCTTAGCCATGGGCATAGGAATTTCTATAGGTTACTTTATTCCTGGTGTTGAATCATTTATTAATAGATTTTCTGTTGGTACAACCAGTATCCCTATAGCTATAGGTTTAATTTTGATGATGTACCCTCCTTTAGCCAGGGTTAGGTTTGATAAGTTGGGAGAAGTTTTCAAGGACACTAAAATATTAGGTTTATCTTTATTCCAGAATTGGATATTTGGGCCTATATTGATGTTCATTCTCGCTGTAGTTTTTCTGCGAGGTTACCCGGAGTATATGGTTGGTTTAATATTAATGGGTCTTGCACGTTGTATTGCGATGGTAATTGTTTGGAACCAACTCGCAAAAGGAAATAGTGAATATGTTGCAGGTTTAGTAGCATTTAACAGTATTTTTCAAGTATTTTTCTACAGTATTTATGCATGGATATTCATCACAGTTCTACCACCATTATTAGGGATACAGGGAAGTGTTGTAAACATAAGCATAATACAGATAGCTGAAAGTGTTTTCATATATCTTGGAATACCATTTATTGCTGGAATATTAACCAGATACTTCCTAGTAAAACGAAAAGGTATTAAATGGTACAATGAAAAATTCATACCTAAAATCAGCCCCATAACGCTCATAGCACTATTATTTACAATCATACTGATGTTCAGCTTAAAAGGAAATGTCATAGTCCAATTACCCCTTGATGTAGTGATAATAGCCATTCCACTACTATTATACTTCGTAATAATGTTTTTCACAACCTTTTTGTTAGGATATAAGGCAGGTGCGGATTACTCTAAAACATCTGCATTATCATTTACAGCTGCCAGTAACAACTTTGAACTTGCTATTGCTGTTTCAATAGCAGTCTTTGGAATAGGGTCTGCAGTAGCATTTGCAACCGTAATAGGACCATTAGTAGAAGTTCCAGTACTTATAAGTCTAGTTAATGTAGCATTATATTTCCAGAAACGCTACTACACCACATGAAGATTATTTTAATATTTTTTTATTTTTTCTCATGATTACAAGTAGGATTAGTTGAAGAAAATCATTGCAAACTTAGGTTAGTAATCGTTGATAATTATATTCCTGAGATTAAAAATAATACTAATTCTCAGTTTTATACATCAATTTCTTGATATATCCATGCACTTTTAGGTATGAGTATATCCATTTTCAATAATACAACATTCAAATTAAAAAAAGAAAAAAAGAAGGTAATTTATTTCCCTGTTTTGAATTTGAAGGTGTAATTTGCTTTAAGTTGTTGCCAGAGCTTGTGACATGGGATTATCTTGGGGAGATTACCTTGTACATAAACCTGAATTATGTGAAAATTTGTGTAAATTAGCATTTAACCTTCCAATATAAACAAAAACAAATTAAAAACTCATGTGACATATTAAATATGAATATTAAATTCCCATTTTTACTTCAAGAATTAAAAAGTGAGTTATAAATTTTTACTATTTGATCTGTATAACAAATGTTATATTGAATATTTCAGACCACATGGTCTTATATAATACTTATTACATAAATAATAATTGAAAATTTTGGGATAATCAATGTTATAAACATTAATCAGAGGTTAAAAAAATGAATGAAAATTCATTTAAAAGGAAAAATAAACTTATTGAAGCGGCTTTAGATGAGTTTTCATCCCATAGCTACGAAAACGCTTCATTGAACAAAATCATCAAAAACGCAGGCATCAGCAAAGGTCTTTTCTATTACCACTTTGAAGATAAAAAGGCTCTTTATTCATTCATACTGGAAACTGCAGCGGGATATCAAGTTGAATTTATAAATAAAAACATGAGCGAACAACAGTTAAAAGATAAAGATATTTTTGAAGATTTAAAAATAAAATTCGAAATTTCGGGGAAATTTGCCGCAGCAAACCCCAAATATTACAGATTTATTACCATGTTTATTAAAGAAAATTCAAATGAAATAAATAATGAATTAAAAAGTGCAGTTGAAGGTAGTAATGATTTATTGCTAGTACAACTGATAAAGAATGCTACAAAAAATGGTGATTTTAATAAAAGGTTTTCAAACGAATTCATAACGAAAATAATGAGTTATTTATTTACAAATTATTTTGAAATATTTAATGAAGAAGAGGATTATGAATTAGAGAACATACTTGAAAATGCCAAAAACTTTGTAGACTTTCTAAAATATGGATTGGGTAACTAAGGAGGTTTGATATGAGTAATAAACAAAAATATACCACAGATTCAGTAATTTCAAAAGATGGTACTATCATTGGTTACAGGCAGATGGGCACTGGTCCAGGTATTATTTTAGTGCATGGAGGTGCAAAGGCATCTCAAACTTTGATGAAACTTGGTACTACTCTGTCTGATGAATTCACCATATACATTCCAGATCGTCGTGGTCGTGGTTTAAGCGGACCCTTTGGCGATGATTATGGCCTACAAAGGGAAGTAGAAGATATGGATGCAATTATTAAAAAAACCGGTGCACATTATGTTTTTGGTACAGCAACAGGTGCCATTATTGCATTGCAATCAGCCCTCTATTTACCTATAATCCGTAAAGTTGTCCTTTTTGAACCACCATTTTATGTTAACGAAACTGAAATGAACAACTTCAACGACATTGGTAAACGTTACGATCAATATGTAGCTCAAGGCAATTTTAGCATGGCAATGGTGACTAGCAGTGAAATAGCAACCAAAGTAAGTGGTGATGAACTCGAACCACCTTATCAATGGGTAAAATACATACCAAATATAATATTGAGACTAATTTTTATAATTGTAATGGAATTAGATGCAAGGAGGGTCAAAGAAGGTGATTTAACTCTTAAAGATCTTGTACCTACATTCCACAATGATGTGGTGCTTGTTAATGAAACTAAAGGGACAATTGAAGACTTCAAAGATGTATCTGCAGATGTGTTATTACTCAACGGCAGTAAAACATTTTTATTCCTGAAACACAGTATAGATGCTTTAAATGATGTATTACCTCATGTAGAACATATTGAAGTTCCAGGGATTGATCACGCGGCTGCCGAAGATGCAACGGGCAAACCAGAAATCATTGCACAAGAAATAAAAAGATTCCTTAACGATAATACATAAATTTAGTTCACTAATGGTCAAAATAGAAATGAAACAATAGTTTTGATTAAATACATAAATTGTATTGTAAATTTTATTATTGTGTACAGGCAACATACGTTCATGATCTGCTAAGTATCCACTTTTTATTATTTTTTTTCAAATATCAAAATGACATTTTAGAATTTGAATAACTAATAGACTATTGAAAATAATTTAATACGAATTAATAAATTTATACATCAATTTCAGCATATATCCATGCATTTTTGAGTAGGAGTATATCCATTGTCTATACAATTTTTTAGGGTTATAAATTTTGTCGAGTTTCCGTGTGATTTGTATGGATCGTAAGTTAAGTAAAAGTGATATACATATATGATAAAATTGATATAAGAATTAACATATTAGTATTATTAAAAAGTAAAAATTCCAACAAATATCTTATTATTTTCCGAACAATATCCTTAATAATGGCATATGTTTTAACTAATTAGTATGAACATAATTACATAATTGATTCACAAAACATATTTTGAAATGTATTAAGTCTAGACCCTATTTTGACATATAAAAAAATAATTTAGTATTAATATTATATTTCTCCAATTAACAACAAATTATAAAATTTTCATTATGGATTCATAAAGTTCCCTCTTAAAGTTATTTGATTTAATTCCCCATATAAAGATTCTTAGAAACCATATCTAACTCTTTTAATCTCATTTAGTTCATCAAGAGCATTCACAACAAAACCAATATCCTCAGCATTCATACCAACTATCATTTCATATGGTTTTATACCAGCAAATTTTCTTGAAGCATCACATCCCAACGTTATATTTGGTCTTTTGGTTTTATATGGTCCTGCAACGGCATCTCCACAGATTGATTGGATTCCTGCAAAGTCTGCCTTAAAACGATCATTAAGGGTATAAACCATTGCTTGCGATAATCGCATAGCTTGTTGAGTATTACAAATTATAATAACAACATCAGGATTGTATGGGGTTGTTTCTAGAGGTGCATATAAAACTGCTTTCATTATATTATCTATCTTTGGAATAGCATTTACAGTTCTTTTTGCAGATTCCAAGCTCGAAAATTTTCCCATAGAGTAATGCATTTCCCCAGATTTAACTTTTGCCGTGGGTTCTGTTAGTCCTAATGCTCCTGCCCCATTACATAATTGTTGTTCTTTGGCTGTTGAATAAAATATTTCCCCTTTTAATGCTTTTTGAACCATTTCACAGTGCCTAAAATTTTCTTCTACTTTTGGAATTCCTTCGGGAATGTGCTCTTTATTTGAAACAAGTTTAATTGCTACTGGAGATTTTTTTAATCCAAGTTGATCCTTTATTTTCAGTGACAATTTGTTATACACATCTACATCATACTTGTCCATGATTACACCAAAAAATAATAAATTTTGTTATCCCACCATGATCATTTTATTCGTTTTTGGATCTTTGTATACAGTTCCTACCTGAACATACCCGCTTCCTTTTCCAGACTGCGTTTCCGGTGTGCTATTTAGCACTTTTCCCTGTTGAAGTTCTACTGTTTGTTGTACTGCTTTCATAATATCCTGTTTCTCCTGAGGTGAAGCGCTGCTGAAAACAACACTTTGCATTCCAAAAGACATTACAGTGAATATTAAAAATCCTACTGCTAAAACCAGCATACAATCCACCATATTGACTGCATATACCAAAGGATCTACTTCACCATCATTCGATATAAGTTTTTTTCTTTTCCTTAGCATTTTGTATAACCTCCAAGAGCGATTCAGCCATAGCATCTAAATTTGATATTTGATCTTCATACCATCTCCTTCTTACTCTGGATATTGTAAATGCAATTGCTGCAGAAGCCATGCCTAGAATTGCAGCATCGAATGCAACCATCAAATTTTGAGAAAGTGTTGTTATATCTCCCGCGCCTAAAGCAGCAAGTCCTGGGCCCATTGGTATCAATGTTCCCATAAGACCTATTGCTGGGGCAATTTTAGCAATAATATCGGTTTTTTCTATCTTTTTGATTGCTTTGATTTCTTCTTCTTCTATCAATTTACGTGCCAATACCTCTCTAGATTTTACTCCTAAAGCGCTAATGTCTGCTATTTTTCCTAATATTTCTTTATGTACCTTGGGAAGTTCAATCTCCTCTAAAATGTCTTTAATCGTTGCTGGCGAACTATTATTCGAAATATTCATTATAAAACTTTCCACCTCTACAAAAGTTGTCTTTCTTCTAATGGAATACTCGGAAATTATCCCTCCCCCCTCAATTACAACATATACCAACATTATCAAAAGAACTGCTATAACTGGTAAAAGTAAACTTTGAGAAACAACATAAAGTGTACTATTAATAATGTCACTGCCTGGAATCACTGCCATATAAATCACCCCCTATTGTATTGTTTTTTAGTCCTGTAAAATCCTATGACTATAAGAATAACCACTAAAATAGCTACATAACTTAGCGTAGTTACAGAATTTATGTTTGTTGGTCTCATTGGGGACTGTATAACTGCATTGATATTAGGTAACAAAATAGTACTTGCTAAAAAATAGAATCCCGCAAAAAGCATGAAGTTTCCAAGTAAAATAGGATAAGGTTTCTTAACAATTCTAACTATGGCTCCAGATGCAAAATAGAATACCACTATTGTTAAACTTAATAACAATGCTGCATATTGTCCAATGGTTGCTGAAGAAACTCCTATAATTGGGGATATTAATACTATTGCTACCACAACAGCTCCAAAACAGCAAGGGCAAGGCGCAATCATAGCTGCACATGTGGCCTTTGCATGATTTTTATGGTGTACTTTCCATTCTCTAATCGTTATTAAACCAGCATATGAAATAATTAAAGCCATTAACGAGAATAATACAAAATTGTAATCATATACTACTTTATATAGAAGATTTGCATATCCTGAGATTATTGAAGCCAGTACCAATGTGCCTATCCCATAACTAGCTGCTATAATTACTCCAACTTTTTTTGAAAGACCAGCAAAACCAATAGCAAGTCCAATTTTAATACCAAATATTAAAACTGTAGATAATATCCCTAACTGCCATAATAACTCTAACAATTTGATCAATCCCTATTTATATTTTAAGTTAATCTGAATATTTATTTTGAGTTATATTCTTGATGCCATATTGAAGTTGACCAAAATCAATTCGGATAATAATAAAATCAGACTCTTTCTTACCCTTTAGAAATGATTCACGGATCTACAATCAAAAAAATAAAAAATGGTAATTCTGAATTACAAAATGTGAATTCAGGTTCCAGTTACAGTAATTAACTTTGTTTTACCATTAACTATTACTGGTATTTTGTGTACACCTTTTTTAT
The DNA here is from genome assembly GCA_003158115.1 of Methanobacterium sp. Classification (GTDB taxonomy): domain Archaea; phylum Methanobacteriota; class Methanobacteria; order Methanobacteriales; family Methanobacteriaceae; genus Methanobacterium_B. Next base: position 3,889 of record PMGM01000039.1, on the reverse strand, counting down.
TTATTTTAATTGACATTTTCAAGTTTATTGTTTTATTTGATCCTACGGTTCCTGTCCATTTATTAGAGCTGTATTTGAACGGGGCTGTTTGGCTTGTACTGATTTTAGTGAACGCACTAGAAAGTTTGTTTTGTACAGTAATTGTTCCTGAATTATCAAGACCATGGTTTGTTATTTTTATTGATAGATTAAATTTACTTCCAGCTTTGACTTTTGATTTGCTTACAGAATAGGTATAATGATCCTCAACATCTTTGTTAATATTTAAATTACTGTTTGATGCATTTATTGTATTCTTCCCATTGTTATCTATATAATTTACCGATGGGCTGGTAGATAGTTTTCCTGCATGTTTAGCTGTTACTGTAAATACAATTATGGCTTCACTGTTTGCACTCAAGGTATTCAAATTCCAAGTACCGGTAGTTGCGTTAAAAGTTCCTCTCGATACTGCTCCAACTTGATAGTTAATGTAATTGGAAGATGGTAAGAGATTAGTTATGTTTAGGTTGTTTGCTGAACTTTGTCCATTGTTTGAAACTTTTATAGTGTATGTGGTGGTTTTACCATTGGTTATGCTGGAATTAGAGTAAACAGAACTTAGTGAAATATTTGAATATTGGTCTGCAGAGTCACTGAATGTTCCATTTGCACTTGTTTTACTGTTTGTACTGCTGTCAGCTATTAATACATAATATGGGAATGTTGGTGGGAACGCTGTAGATGTTAGGTTGTAGGTGTTATTCTGGATGCTAACATTGTAAAATCCAGAAGATAGTAATACTCCTACAAATGAGTTACTCATTGTATTGTTAGTTATATTCACATTTCCTGCACCGTATACCGTTATAGAACTTAGTTTACAATTTGTGATTGTATTATTGTACACACTATGTCCTTGTGAGTGCATTAAATAAATTCCTTCATTACAATTATTAACTAGATTACCACTAACTGTTACGTTAGGCCCTACAGGGTGTCTTACATCAATTCCATGGTTGGAACAGTTTTGGACACTATTATTTGAAATTATGGCATTTGCTGATCCAAAGGAAAGGATACCTGTGGTGGCCATGTTTCCGACAGTGTTGTTATTGATGATTAAATTTGGACATTCATAAGCATATATTCCCCATGATGCTAAGTTTAGACTATTATTATATATGTTAAGTCCACTTACGTACTGGGAATAGATCAATGAATTGTCGTAACCCATACCAGTAGTTGAATTGGCCATACTAGTAATATTAAATCCACTTAATGAACTTCCATTACCTGCCCCATTGGTACCGTTAAAGAAGTAAAATGCAGCTGTGTTGGCTATGGCATTATTGGTAACTATTTGTGGAATAGCTGATGAATTACTAATGGCTTTTATAACTGTTCCACTATTAACTGCTACAAGGTTCAGTGTCTTATTTATTACCAAAGCAATATTATCATATTCACTTCCTAAAAACTCTATTGTGTCTCCCGATTGTGATCCATCAATAATGGTCTGAATTTGAGTATTATTCAATCCTGAAGCCACCGTTACGGTAGCAGCAGAAGCACTAGCAATTCCAGAACCAAATATCGATAGGACAACAAAAGAAAGTATTAAAAATTTATTTATCCCTTTCAAATTTTCCCCTCCGATTTTAGTATTAACTTATTTTACAACAAAACCATTATCGAATGTATAATATAAACATTTCGATTGATTAAAATTTATTATCATTCTCTTTGATCTAAAATGACTTAAAATGGTTAAAATTAATAATAAACAATTATTTGAAATTTTTATTAATTTATATTGTTAATTATATCTATTATTAATTTTTAAAGGATAATCTTATATTGGAATTTAATTATAGATATATGTTACAATCATATATGTATAAATATATAATTCGATAAATAAATCTTATAAATATTACGTGAGAAAATGAATTCAAAAAAAATAAAAGAAATATTAAATCTTCGTTCGATATTATTATTACTATCAATAATAATCTTTATAAGCACAAATATGTCCCCTGCTTCAGCAGCCACTATTAATATCGCTCCAGGATTACAAAATTACGATATACAAACCCTGATTAATGGATCAAATCAAGGCGATACAATTAACTTTCTGGGGAGTAGTTATAGCAACATATCCTTAATAATAAACAAAAAATTGAACATTATCAGTAATAAAAATACAATAATAATCAGTAACAATTCTAATAACATCCCCGGATTAGGAACTTTTGCTTTTTATTTCACTAATACAAGTTTAGGTAGTGTCATTGCAGGATTTAATATTATAACTAACTCAGATTATGGTATAATCGCCGAAAATGTAAAAAATATAACTATTAACTCTAATAACATTTCAGGCGGCCATGAAGATTCTGTCTATTTAAAAAATGTATCTTATAGCAATTTAAATCAAAATAATTTAACAAATTCAGGTGGAAATGGACTAAATATAGAAAATTCTAAAAATGTATCTGCAAATAAAAATCTGATAAAAAATAACATTAATTCTGGAATAAATATATCTAATTCTTCTAATATTGGAATAACCTCAAATAATATTATAAATAATAATTTAAGTGGATTATCAGTTTATTCTTCCAAAAATGTGTCGGTTAAGAACAACACTCTTGAAAATAATGAATATGGAGCATATTTATCTAACACTTATAAAATCAACATCACAGGCAATAAAATTGATAAAAATAGGATAAACGGAATTTCTCTTGAAGATACCACAGAAAACACCTCTATATCCCAAAATAATATTACTTCCAATATAAACGGAATTTATATTGATTCCTACAGTGTAAATGATACAATAATCAACAATACAATAGAGAATAGTGTAAAATCCACTTTAACATATATAGATGTATTTGACACGGGAGATGGTATAGGCCTTGGAGATAATTATCAAGAGTCAAATAATCTCATAAATATCTTATATAATATCATAGTAGGTAATCAAAATTTTAATGTTAAATCTAATCCCGAATATAGCGAGTTTAATGTGGGGGCCAACTGGTATGGATCCAATAACAGAGAGGATATAGGTGTGTGCCCTATGGTGTGCACAGCAATGATTACAACTAATCCCACAGGTAATGGAATAAATTATTATTCCGGAAACGCGTTGGTCAATAATTACATGCCGGGTTTTTCTAATTCTACAAATGGGAATTCAAATGGGAATTCAAATGGGAATTCAAATGGGAATTCAAATGGGAATTCAAATGGGAATGGTAAATCTAACAGCAATGTAAATTCAAGTACCTATTATTCAAAAAGTTTAAACGGTTCATCCAGTTTAACTAAACAAGCCACCGATATGATTGGGATAATTGGGAAATCTTTATCTAATGAAGGAAATGCAGGTTCAAATGGAAATGGGCTTAAATCTGTAGAAGTATCTATTAAACATACAATAAATACAATTAAAAATAATCCTTATACTATTCTAGCAATATTTGCTCTATTGGCTTTAATTGGAGTGGGATATTTTAAAAAGGCAAAGTTCGATTAATATACCATTACAGATTGACAATCTATCAATACTGGTTATATAATTGAATTTTAATCCATTTGATATTGAGGAATAAGTACATAATTGTATATCGAAATAAAATATTTATGTTTTAAATTTGAACATATAAACTGATTTTAAATTATTTCCTGCTTTGTCTTTTACTGCTGCCCATGTATGTATACTTCATATATATTGTTCCTAATTCTTTTATTTGCTTGTTTGTATCTTTCAGAAAGTTTTTAGGGTTCCTGAAAGAATCCCAGACCGTTCCACGGTCTGGACTTTCCGAGAGCGTCTAATCGATACGGGCAAAGGCGAAAGAATATGGGAAGAACTGCAACGACAAATTGACATTAA
>PMGM01000027.1:58654-60153 GCA_003158115.1 Methanobacterium sp. | reverse complement strand
AAAAAATCTAAGACCCTAAAATCTTTATGTTATCGTTAATAAACCCAAATTAATCAGGCACATGCATCTAGAACCAACTGTTAAAACAAACTTCCTCTTAATATTCTTTATCGTATCTCTCTATGGGAGCATGTGTTAATATTAAGATATATATTACCTACCAAATTTTGTTGATCTTTGACTAAATCTTTATTTTAGCATTTTTTGGATATTAGTTTTCTTATTATTTTATGATAATATTTGACAAAAAAAATAGAATTAAATAATTTATTACAATAAAAATGAATTGTTTAAATAATTTTTAATATTTTGGACAAATATTCTGAATAACATTTGTATTTTCAATTCCTTCTATGCCTGTAAATCATTATTAAAACAATTAATATTACTACTACCCAGAGTAAAATTCCTACTCCTAACATACCAAGTCCTATCATTTTTCCCTCACTAACTTTATATCTCAAATTGGTTTATCGATTATAAGTAACTAATGCAATTATCTCAAAATTTATGAAACTTATCAAGCGGTTTCTGATTTTAAAATTTATTAATTATTATCAGAATTTAAGAATTTTATGAATCTAACTCATGATGGGGATAATATTTAAATATTTTTTAACTGAATTTGGATGTTTGAATAATTTAAACTTGTTTTTATCCCTTTTTAATGTATTTATAAAGTGATTGATATTCGAATAATTTTTTAAAGAGAAAATACAAAATAATAAAGGATTTGAATTCCAATTATGAGCAAAACTTTATAATGAATATCCATATAATTTATTGCGAATTACAATATTAATGATTAATCGTTATAGAAAATATTTATATCTAATAAATCCTTAAGTTATTTTTTGTAAATCTAAGGAGGGATAAAAACTGAAACTAAGTTTTAAGAATTTAGGGATTCCGTTGGCCATTATAGCGTTTATAATAGTTATGTTGGTTCCGACACCGGGTTTGGCTTATTCTGGTCATGCTGCAATTGCTCTTTTGATCTTTGCTATTATTATGTGGGCTAGTGAAGCGCAGGTTCTGGCAGTTACTTCGTTGATGCTGATGTTTTTACAGCCTTTATTGCATATTCAAAGTTTTTCTGCTGCTGCTATCGGATTTGCTAATCCTATTATCTTCTTGATGATTGGAGGATTTATTTTAGCTGTTGCTATTGGTAAAAGTGGACTTGCAAAACGTTTCACATATTGGATGTTGCAGAAAGTTGGTACAAGTCCGGGTATGAGTATTTTTGCTGCTGTTTTCTCGACTGGTCTTCTTTCGGCTTGGATTGAGAATGTTGTTGCTTTTGCTATGTTACTTCCAATTATCAAGACAATTGTACCTTTGTTTGGTGTAAATGATCCTGAGAAGGGTAACAGTAATTTTGCTAAGGCAATGGTTTTAGGTGCTTCATATGGTTCTTTAGCTGGTGGGTTTGGTACTGAGATTGGTACTGCACCGAACTTAATGGCTGCTGCATATACTCACTTACCATTTGTTAA
>PMGM01000027.1:0-58600 GCA_003158115.1 Methanobacterium sp. | reverse complement strand
TATTTTGTTCTTTACTATAGGATTATGGGTTACCACTGGTATTACTGGTCTTGACAGTTATTCTGTTGCTTTGATTGGTGCTTCATTGTATTTTGTTTCTGGTGTTATAGATTGGAAGGATGCCCAGGAAGGGGTGGATTGGGGATTAATTATCTTCTTTGGAGGAGCATTATCCCTTGGAGCTGCACTTTTAAATACAGGTGCTGCATCGTATATTATAACTCATCTGATTGGTGGTCTAGGAGCTAATGTATCAACAGTTACCATAATGCTCTTGTTGATGGTTATTGCGGTGATTTTCACTCAGGTTATGTCTAACATTGCTCTTGCAGCAATTTTGGTGCCTCTTGCTGTGACTTTAGCTGCTGCTCAGGGGCAGCCTATAGGAATTTATGCTGTGCCTGTTGCTATTTCATGTTCGCTTTCGTTCATGTTCCCAATGGCAGATCCAACAGTTGCAATGGCATATGGAACTGGTTATGTAAATATAAAAGAGATATTAAAAGCAGGAATACCAATGGTTGTAATTGGAATTATAATAACCATAGTAATCATGCTAACAATAGCTAAACCATTCCTAGGATAAAAACAAAATAGTTGAAATTAATTTGTAGAAATGAAATGTATTCCTTCAAATTAATAATTTTATTTTTTTAAATATTTTTTAAAATAAGTATTGAACTAGAACAAAAATTTTGGAGAGGTATCAAGATGAATAAAAAAATATTATTACCAATAGACGGTTCAAAAAATGCAGAAAGAGCAGGTGAATACGCCATATCTCATGCAGATCTAACAGGCAGTGATATAATTGTATTATATGTAATCGATACCGAATACTTGAATGCAGTAATCCAGCCCGATGTCCGGAATGATTTAGATAAAGAGTTAAGGGCTGATGGAAAAAGAGCAGTTGAAACTTTTAAAAAACAGCTCGAAGAAAGTCAATGCAATGATAAATGTCAAAATATAGAATTCGAAGTGTTAGTTAAAGAAGGAAAACCAGCCGACACCATCCTTAAAACCATTGATGAAGAAGGAGTCGACCAAGTTGTAATGGGAAAATCCGGTAAACAAGGTTTAGAAAGATTTTTACTTGGAAGAACAACAGATCAAGTCGTAAAAGAAGCTAAAGTACCTGTTAACGTAATATCTTAACTTTAATATCAAAATATAATAAATTACAGAATATAACAAGCAATGTAATTAATATTGGGGGTAAAATGTATATCGTGATAATGGGTGGAGGTAGAATGGGGCGGAATTTAGCCTCTTTATTAGTTTCTGATGGTCTTGATGTTACACTTATAGAAAATGACCAAGGATTATGTAATATTGCCTCCTCAGAATTAGATGCCATGATTATCTGTGGAAGTGGTACAAATGGTAAGGTTTTAGAAGAGGCAAATATAGAAGATGCAGATGTATTTGTAGCAGCTACTGGAAATGATGAGGTTAATTTATTGTCATGTATCCTAGTAAATGAATATAATATCCCTAAAATAATTGCCAGAGTTAGTGATATCACCCATTCCCATGCATTTAAAGAAGTTGGTATTGATTCAGTAGTAAGTCCTGAACTAACTACAGCTAGTTATGTTGAAAAGTTGATAATAAGACCTAAAATAGCGGATTTAGTTGTGATGGGTAAAGGTGATGCTGAACTGTTGGATATAAAGTTGGAAAACGATAAATATGTTGGAAAAAAAATCGGAGATGTAAGTCCAGACGATAATTTTTTAATAGTTGCAGTATACGAAAATGACAATTTATTGATTCCAAAACCTGAAATAATATTAAAAAAGGGAATGAAAATCTCTATATTGGTTAAAACTAAGTATGCTCAAAAAGTTGTAAAAATGTTTACCACTACCTAACTACATCCCAAAGCAACTAAGGTAATATAGCAGTAATGAAAATGGAATATTTTTTTTACAATTTTGACTAAATTATATTTTTTTTATCATAAAAATAGAATAATTTCTTAAGGATTTTATAAGACCTAGATAGAAATTATAATTTTTTCCTTGCACTAATATTTCTCCAATACACTGAGATTCCATCAGCAGATGGATAAACAGTGAACTCAAAACAATGATCCTTGTAGTGGAGACCATTAACTTCAAAGTGTTGGATCTCTTGAGTTTCCATGGCTTTTCTAAAAGATGCTTCGTAAATCGTTCCCTTTAGTTCTGGAAAAGTTTCCCATAAGTTTTGCCCTATCAAGTCTTCATATTCAACTTTGAAGTATTCTGAAGCACATCTATTAGAATAGATAAAATGCCAATAATGGCTCAAAGCAATGAATCCGTCTTGAATACTGTCTAATATTTCTGTCATTTGGTGCTTACTACGTGTAAGCTCCTCTTCCGCTTGTTTTCGATCTGTATCATCGAAGACATATCCCTTAACTTGAATAAGCTCATTTGGCTCATTAAAAATCCCAACAAGATTAGCAACAATATGAATTCTCATACCATCTGATCTTCTTTGCCAACTTTGGAATCCTTGAAGTCTATGTTCCTTCTTCAAACGAGTTATCATATAAGGCCAATCAAATGAGTTAAATTTTGATATATTACACTTAGATGCTAAGTCACGATTTGTAAATCCATATATCTCTGCAAATGCAGGGTTGCATTCGAGAATTTCACCGTCAACTGTAGCAATAAAATCCCCAGTTAGATCTTCATCAAAAAGACGATGATACTTCTCTTCACTAGCTTGTAGAAATTCTTCTGCTTTCTTCCGATCTGTATCATCGAATATGTAACCTTTAATTTGGGTAAGACGTCCCGAGCTATTGAAAATACCAACTAAATTAGCCACAACATGGATTAACTTACCATCAGATCTTCTATGCCAACTTTGATGGCCTTTAATTTTACATTCAGTTCTTAACATGTTAATTAGGTTTATCCAGTCATCCTGGTTGAAATCTGAAATTTGAGTTTTCATTGCTTGATCATGATCTTTAAATCCGTAGATCTCAACGAATGAGGGATTACACATTATTAACTTACCATCTGGTGAAGCAATAAAGTCACCAGTTAAATCATCTTCAAAGAACTTTTGAAATTTCTCTTCACTCCTTTGAATAATTTTTTCTGTCTTCTGCCATTTTGTTATATTTTGAATCTGTACTAAAAATCCAGAATCTGTAACAGAAACATTCCAATTTATCAAAGCTTCAGAATTGTTAGAACGTTCTTTAATATCCTTTAAAATATTATATGGTGCTTGAAACTCAATTATTCCTTCTTTAATTAATAGTTCTTTTTTTGCAGCTATATCTGGGGAAACAAATATATTATGATTTGGAATATCTTCTAATTTAGAAATCTGAAGGATTTTTAGGGCTGATTGATTAAGATAGAGTATTTTACCCATTTTATTACAAATAATGATCCCAATAAAGGATTGTTGATATATTCCTCTAAATTTTTCTTCAAGTTTCAATATAAAACTCCCAATAACTTTGTTATTTGAATTCTATACAGTAATAGGACTACTGTCATTACAAATTTAGTTTTATGAATATAAAGAAGTATTATTTAATCCTAAAGAATAGAAGTCAATAAAATTTTCTATTTTTTTTTATTAGATCTTTCTCTGATGTAAAGCAAAAATTTTTGGTTATATGCATTGATAGTATGTGTGTAATTTAACGAGATTAAAACTTTTATAAATATATATTCCAAATTATTAGTCTAAAGGTAAAAATTTTACTTAAAATTTGAACTCCTCATAAACTTATTCATATCTATTCCTTCTTTTTCTCAGCTTTTTGTTTTAATTTTTGATTCATCATTTGGAACCCTAATTTAGTATCTTTTAACATATTGTAAATAATGGGACCAGTAAACCATTAAACTCTTCCTTCTGAATGAACAAAACCTTATTTTCCTCTAGTCTTTTAATTTTAAACTATGTTCTCCGTCGAATATTTTTGGTATCCATAACTTTCCAAGCCATCTAATCTCTTTTTCGGGTTCATATTTTAGTATTTTTGGTTTAAATTTCATTCCATTGGAATTTGGTGGTTTTATACACATGAAAAAGTCTATAATAACATCCCATACAATGGTTGGAGTAGCATTTATCAGAATTTTTGTATAGATTTCTTTTATGTTAACAATTTTGTATTACATTTACAAAAAATCTTTTCAATTTATTATCAAATTAAAAGGAGTAATTATTAATTCAGACTTCAAAACCATATTCAAATGGTTTATAGTATCATCTCCCATCAAATAAAAAATAATAAACTTTAATTTTCCCTTTCAACCAGTACAAAAACATTACCATCCAAATCTTCAAAAAGTGCTTGCATCATTCCCCAATCTTGCATATTTGGTTTTTCAATAAATTTTACTCCACGTGATTCCAATTCTTCGCAAGTTTTTATTATATTATCACAGCTTAGAACAACATTTGAAAAACCACCTATTGATACATCGTTTTGACCCAAATATGGTTTGGCTAATGTTAATGCTGTATCTCCGCCTAGAGGAACAACTTCAATCCATCTGTAACCAGTTTCCATAATAATATCTGTCTGTAACTTAAATCCAAGCGTTTCTACATAAAATTTACGGGCAGCATCTTGGTCATTTACCCAAATCCCGCAAGCACTATTCTTCTTATCATTCATTAACTCTCCATTGTTTTTTATTCAACTTAAGGAAATTTTGTTATCTAAGAAAAATTACCTCCTAAAGCTGATATTTTGAGATATAGTCTAATTAAATGTATTTAAATCTTGTTTGCAGTGTTTCATTCAAGCTACTGAACATCATGATTTCTATTAATTGGAATTTAGATTTTAGAAAATAATGATACTTTTTATTTAATATATTACTAATTCAACTTAATACATCTTAATATTGAATATTTAATTATATTGTATTAAATCACCAATTTTTTTAGATTTGATTTAAAAAGATATATTAACCTCGATATCTTTAAAAAAGAAGATTAGAACATAAATATTGGGGAATGGGAAGATGAGAAGAATCGATAAAGAGATAAATGATATACAGTCTATAGAATCAATTTTGCAAGAAGCAGATCACTGTGTGATTGCTCTTTCTTATAAAAACAGTCCTTATATGGTACCTATGAACTTTGGGTTTAAGGATAACAATTTGTACATCCATTCATCTCCAGAAGGAAGGAAAATAGAAATCTTAAAAGTCAACAATAAAGTTTCATTTGGGGTTCAAATTAAAACTGGACTCGTAAAAAATGAAAAAGCTTGCAACTGGGGTATGAAATATATGAGTGTAATAGGTGAGGGATATGCATATTTCATTGAAAATAACGATAAGAAAGTTGAAGCTCTAAATATCATAATGTCCAAATATTCTGATAATGAGAGTAATACATTTGATTATTCAGAAACTGCTCTAAACAATGTATCTTTAATAAAAGTTGAAGTTGAAGAGTTAAAGGGTAAAATATCGGGATATAAATGAATTTATAAGAAATGGGATAATTTATTTAGTATTATGCATAATATTTATTTAAGAATTAATTTTCAGTTGGAGATACTAATGAAAGAAGTTGCAATAACCATCAAAGCCCACGATAAACCTGGAGTGCTTAGGGATATAACCGATATGATGGCCTCATGTGGGATAAATATATCTTATACTCATTTATTCATAGAAAAAGGTGACTCAGCATCTATTTATATGGAATTGGAAGATGTTAAAGATCTAGATAGTCTTTTAAGGGATATTAGATCTCATGTAAATGTAGACGATGTTATAACCCACCGTTCCCTAGGGGAAATTTATGGAAAAAGAATAATAATTATAGGTGGAGGAGCACAAGTTGCACAAGTTGCACAAGGAGCTATAACTGAAGCTGATCGTCATAATATCAGGGGAGAACGGATAAGTGTCGATACAATCCCTTTAGTAGGGGAAAAAGAACTTGCTGAAGCAGTTTCTGGTGTAGGAAGACTTCCAAGAATTGGTGCTCTTGTACTTGCAGGATCATTGATGGGTGGTATAATCACAGATTCAATCGAGGAAATTCAAAAAGAACACGATGTAATTGTTATAAGTTTAAACATGCTTGGAAGTGTGACTGATAAAGCAGATCTTGTAATTACAGATCCGGTCCAAGCGGGTGTTATGGCAGTTATGGCTGTTGCAGATACTGCGACATTCGATATAAAAAAAATTGGAAGAAAAAGATTTTAAAAACTGATTATAATGGTTCTAAGGTTCTGATGAGCCTTTCTGCAGCAATTTTAATATTAGGGTCATCAATCTTTCCACTTTTGGCAATTTTCAATGCCATATCTAAAACCTTTGGAACATCTTCACTTGAAATATTTTGTGCCATGTTAGTATAGTCCTGATTAGGGTCGTCTTCCATTTTAACATTTTTTTCAGCCATAGTATTCAACATGACTTTACATTCCTTCATTAAAGCTGGATCATCCTTCATTGATTCACATTTAGCCATAATATCTTTGGTTTTTTTATCATCCATCATGAACACCATTATTACTATATGGGTTTCTGATAATTTATAGTTTTAGTAATAATAAAAAAGGGTTTTAAAAGATTTAAATCCGGTTTTACAAACTATTGGGCGGGTTATGTTCAATTATAAAATAATCAAAAATAATTCTAATTAATAAAAAGAAAAGAAAAAAATAATTTTTAACTCATTTCTATAGCTCTTATAATCCTACTTGCGGCATTTTTAAGTTCTACATCCTTAATATCTCCGCTCTCTCTAACTTTTAAAGCAAGTGTAAGCACCTTAGAAACATCCTTAGGCTTTAAATTCTCAGCCATACCCATATAACTCTGATCAGGATCATCTTCTAATTTGATGTCCTTATCTTTCATCATACTTAAAAGTACTTGACAAGAACCCATAACTGTTGATTCGTCCATATTTTTACACTTTTCTATTAGTTCATCTGCCTTTTTATCCATAGAAATCACCAATTCTAATTTGTTATAGAGGTTTATAATATTTTTGTTTTAACCATACAAAAAAAATAATCATAGGGAAATATGAAAGGAATCTTAAGAATAATTAAAAAAAATATCAAGGTTAAGATAGCAAAGTGCTATATTTTCTAAATAACATAATATCCTAATCAGTCCTTGCAGTAAATTGGGTAAATTCAATAGTATTAAAAATAATTTAAATATAAATAGACAAGTATATATAGATTTTAAGACTACAATAAAAAAAAACAAATTCTGTTACAAAAATATGAGGGATATTATGGCACCGCATTGTGATACAATGGATGGACCGGTTGTAACGGCCGCGGAACTTGCATTAGAAATGGAAAATATTAATTATGTGCTTCCTTATGTGAGAGAAGATCTTGAACGAGAACTAAAGGACGCTTTTGATAAAACTGTGGTTGTAAGAGAACTTAGTGGTGATGCAGCTGAAGTAGCAGATTACTGGTTTTTTGAAACCGCTGTTCGACTTCATATGAAGGGAAGGGGAAAGTCTTATACAGGGATAAAACATTCTGGCCTTAACCGGAGATCAGTTATAAACAAGGCAGAAGAAGCAATTGAAACAGGTGACAAATCAGAACTGGAAGAATTTTTAATGGACTTCATAAGTGAAGCATTTGAAAGTAGGTTTGAAACAGCAATGTCTAACAAGGAATATGATTTAAATGACGTTGAAGCTGCAAGGGATTATGTGAATTCTGTGTTAGAATTCGTTGAATTCTCACATAAATTATATATACAAATTGAAAATGCCAATAGAATGGATGATGATTGATATATAACCAAATATTTGATTAATATAAAAATTTTTTTTAGAGGTGTATGAAATTGTCTGAAGAAATGAAAGGTAAATCGTTAAATACCAATAATCTTATTGATTATCAGGAAAATTCTGTTGTTAGTATGGAGATTATTAAAAAAGAAACTGGAACTGTGACCATATTTGCCTTTGATAAGGGTGAGGGATTAAGCGAACATACTGCTCCATTTGATGCTATGGTTCAAGTGATTGATGGTACTGCTGAAATAGTTATTTCTGGCAATAAAAATATTGTTCAGAAAGGGGAGATGATCATCATGCCCGAAAATGTACCTCATGCTTTAAATGCTGTAGAACGATTTAAAATGGTCTTGACCATGATAAGATCTAATTAGAGTACATTCACTAATCTTTTTTTATTTATCAATTTATTCCTATTCCATACTATATTGGCATATTTCACAGTAATCACATGAACGACATTTATTTACATTTTGAACAACTTCTGGAAACTTATCATCATACACTATAGATATAATTTCATTGAAAATTTGAGAAAATTTTTCCCTTAAATTGGTGTTGATTAAAACTGGTTTTCTCGATCCTACCTTCATGTAATTTATAAAACCTACTGAAATTTCTTTATTAAATTCATGTTCCATTAAATAGGCATAAGCTGTAATTTGGATGGCATCGGACTGCCAAACTCCTTTTAATGGGGGCAGATTTGTTTTTATTTTAATTGGATAATAAACACCATCAACTATCTCTATCTTATCAATCTGTCCCAATAGTCCATTTTCTTTATCTTCAATTTTAAATTCTAATAAACTCGGAGGAAAAAGTAAATTTACCACTTCAGCACCAGTAAGTCCAGTTTTAAGCATTTTTTGGGTTTTAATAGCTATTAACCATGAATTAAATTTTAAATCTTCTTTCAAAATATCGAAGTTATTATTTACATTATCCACTAATTCAACATCTTGATATTGGAGGTTGACATTATCTAAAAATTCAGGAATATCTTTGAGAAGCTCTTCTAATATTTCTTTAACCTGCATTTCACCATTTAAATGCCATAAATTTCGTTTTATCAGTTCTTCAAAACCAATAAGCGCATCATGTGATATATTGGTAATTGACGAATAAGATTTTATATTTTCATCATGCATTTTTAAATAAACCTTCAAAGGACAGTAAAGATATTCTCGGATCATTGTAACGGGTATCATTTTCTACACATCCAAATTAATTAAATAATATGTTTAGTTAATATTGTATTAATAATTATTTAAATTTAATGAATATACAAAATAAAAAATAAAAAAAATCTTTTTTTAAAGCACTCTAATAAAGAGTGTTTTATCTTTTACACAATCTAATTTATCTATCTTATCAACAGCAGCGTCCATTTCACTTTCAATGGCTGTATGTGTCATCATGAAAATAGGTGTTCCTTTTTCTGCCTTTTTCTGAGTCATCGATCCAATGCTAATATTATGTTTGCTGAGTATGCCGGATATTTCATGAAGAACACCTGGTTTGTCTTCTGTAAAGATTCTTAGATAATATTTTGATCTTAAATCGGATATATCGCTAACTTTTTTTACAGGTGTTTTTTTCGGACCATAATGCACAGGATGCATATTTTCGATTATATCAATACAATCGCCCACAACTGCACTGGCTGTGGGTAACATACCTGCTCCAGGACCATACATCATAATTGGACCTACAATATCTCCAACTAGATATACTCCATTGAAAACGCCATTTACACTGGAAAGAAGATGATTCATTGGTACGAGTGTTGGATGGACTCTAACTTCTAGATTTGAATCAACAAGTTTAGTTATTGCAAGTAATTTTATGCAACAATTAAGCTCATCCCTTGCAAATCTGATATCTTCTTGGGTTATACTGCTAATGCCCTCGACATGGAAATTTTCTTGTTTCACGTACATACCAAAACCAATAATTGTGAGTATTATAAGTTTCTGAGCTGTGTCATCCCCTTCAATATCAAAAGTGGGATCAGATTCAGCAAATCCTTTTTCTTGTGCTTCTTTCAGAACCGCTTCAAAGCTTCTACCCTCATCCGACATTTTTGTTAGGATATAATTTGCAGTACCATTTATTATCCCGTAAATTGACTCAAAATTATTGGATGCAAGACTTTCATTTAATGGTCGAAGTAATGGTATCCCTCCACCTACACTAGCCTCAAAACATATACGAACATGGTTTTTTTCTGCACAAGAGATTATTTCCTCCCAATGTTTGGCAAGCAAAGCTTTGTTTGCTGTTACAACATGCTTTCCATTCGCCATGGCACGTAAAATAAATTTGAGTGCTGGTTGATATCCTCCAATGAGTTCTATAACTATCTCAATTTCAGGATCTTCTAGTATATCATTGATATCTGTTGAAAGTACTTTTGGGGATATATCTACACAGCGATCAGTTTTGATATCAAGATCTACTACTTTTTTTAGATTAATTCTTTTATTTACCTTATTCTCTAATAGATCAAGATTTTTATTAAAAGTTTCAACAACTCCACTTCCAATAGTTCCGAAACCAATTAGTCCTATGTTAACAACATCTCTACTCAATTAAATTCCCCCAAATAATATCTTTGTAAATATCTAATTAAAATAATTATAACAATAGTTAACAATTTTAATATATATTGTTAATTTTTTAGATCAAAATTTTTTAGTTTTATAAATTCTCCAATAGATTCCCTTGTGGTTCCTACAATAAGACGATAACTCAAATTTTTCCCGATAACCTTTTCAAGTTTTCCCCGTGCGGTTATACGTTCTCCTTCTTTTGCTTGTCCTGCATAGGTATGGGTATAAGATGCAATTTCGGATATGACAACGTTAAGACCTTTGATTATTTCCACATCATGTACTTTGTATACTGCAGGGTTGTCAAAGGCAGCTAGAGAGTCTGTTACAGTACAATCTATTTCGATACATCCCATGGGTTCGTATCTTGTAGCACCATAACTTCCATTAATCTCATCCCAATCTCTAGTTTGAAGAATGTCAAATAATGTTCCATCTAAGATTCCTCTGTTGTTTTTACGGTTTTCATACCATCTAAATTCTTCATAAGATAGGGATGAATCTTTAATCCTTTTATTGTACAGTTTTTTCCAATATTCTCCTTCTATTCCCTTGAGTATACCATTATTTTTTTTAATATTTTCAAAGGCTTCCATAACATTTCTATGATTTTTAAGTCCATAAATCACAAAATCAATGTCCGAAACATCGGGATTATATAATCCTGGTAATATTGATCCTGATATTCCCATTTTATTAAAGGAAATTCCAGCATGATCATGAAATGTTTCTGCGAGTTTAACCACTTTTTCTAGTAATTTGTCCCGTTTTTTGGATTCCATAATCTCCCGAAGACGTTCAGTTGGAAGTAATAATTTTTCAACCCTCTCTATTGGCACGCCCATCATTTGTACGTTGGTAATCTTACAGTCGAATAGATATTCCGGAAAATTTTTTCCTAAAAATTTGTAGGCTTGATTTGAGTCCACCTTAGAATATTGTTTATTGTTCAGAGAACGATCTCCATTTTGATCAGGAATATACCTTAAAAAAGATATTATCCTATCATCCGGATGGAGATAAGTGGTTGTTGCAAAGAACAGATCATCGGTTGTATGTATGAAATCTCTGGGTCTGACTCTCATAGTATTAATTTAACTGTACAAACCATTATTAAATATGATAGTTTCAAGAATGATGCCTGGTGACGATCTAAAACGGGGTTTAGAAAATTTAATGGATTTATGCGAATTTAAATCCGGGATAATAGTTTGTATGGTTGGGAGTCTCAATGATGCTGTTTTAAGAATGTCCGATGGTAATAAGAAGAATTTTATAGGGTTGTTTGAAATAGTTTCTGAATTGGGTACCATTTCAGCAAATGGAATACATGTACATATTGCAATATCCGATTCTGAGGGTATGGTTTATGGCGGACATCTTTTAAATGGATGCAAAATACATACTACTGCTGAAATAGCTATTATTGAATCTGAGATATGTTTTAAAAGAATTTTTGATCCTAAAACTGGATATAAAGAACTTGTGATAAACACTGATCTATAGTTAACTTATGTGCTAACATTTATTAAAATTGCAAATAGATTATGAATATAAAATTAAGTAAATGAATTTTTTAGGAATAATTAAAAATTAATGGATTTGAACTAATGAAACACTTGAGACTTAAAGAAAGCACATGTTACAATGGAAGCCAGATTGAGCCTATGTGGGCGTTTAGAAAATTTAGAATTAAGGAATCGAGTATTGTAAGTTGGATTGGCCCCATGGATATTGGAAAGGATCATTTGGTGGATTTTGAAGATGTAGGTCTCGAAATAAAGGGCGACAAAATGCTGCATTTTATAATTGAACAATTCGATGTTCAACCAGCAGATTTAAACTTATGCTACCACCGACAAAGAATTTTTGTAATGATTATCAAGGATATGCTAAACAATTTGGGAATAAAAACATATAGAAATGGTGATGATCTTTACTTCCCAAAGCCTAGTATAAATGGTAAATTAAATGGAAAACTTTCGGTTTCTATTGCAACCTGCTCTGTCAGCAGTATGAAAATACATTTTGCATTAAACCTAATTGAAAGTGGAACACCAGACGATATTGAAACAGCAGGTATATTGGAACCATATACAGGTATGGGAATGTCAGAAGTTCAAAAATTTATAGATGATGTATGTGAAACTTATATAAATGAAATATTATCCATTAAAATGGACATTACCAAAACAAAGGTATTTTAAATCTTAAATTAAACAATAAAGAATTATATTAGGTTAATTGATTATAGATTATTAGAAGGTATCTAACCATGAAAATAGTTATAAATGGAATTCACGCAAATTTAAGGTTTTCAGCAGCGCATATGATTCCAAGACACGAGTCTTGCGGCGTAATACACGGTCATTCCTACATAGTTGATGTGGTTGTTGAAGGTGAAAGGTCAGGAGAATTTGGATTTGTTGTGGATTTTAAAAAGGTCAAGGATATTATTAGGGGTATGTGTAAAAAATTGGATCATCGTGTCCTCATACCAATAAGAAACCCTCAGATAAACTTTAAAAATCTACAGGGTCCTGTTGAATTTTCAATCGGACGAAAGGATTATATGCTGCCACTTGAAGATTGTCTGCTTCTAGATCTTAAATCAACATCAGCAGAGGATTTATCAGAATTTTTTGCTGAAGAACTTTATCACGATTTAAAAGAGATAAATAGTGAAATTTCCAGTGTACAAATATGTGTAAATGAAGGAATAGGGCAGGGAGCATATTTCACAAAAGATTCTGATTAAAAAATATTTTCAAGGGGTTTTAAAATGAAAACTCATATTAATGAGGTTTTTTCTAGTATTCAAGGTGAAGGAACTCTGATCGGACGGAGACAAGTGTTTGTAAGGTTTTCTGGCTGTAACCTTAACTGTAACTACTGTGACACTTCTAAAAGTCGTGATCCTCAATTTGGTAATTTAATTTCTACTAATAAACTTTTTGAGAAGATAAACAAAATTATAACGCCTGATTTTCATTCTGTTTCATTAACAGGTGGAGAACCTTTGTTGCATGCAGATTTTATTAAAGCTTTCCTGGAAGAACATGAATTCAAATCTTTGTTAGAAACAAACGGGTCTTTACCCAAAGAATTACAGAAAATTTCTGAATTGTTAGATTATGTTTCCCTAGATATAAAATTACCAGAACATGAGGCCTCTAATAATTGGAATGATCTCATTGATTTAGAGCTTAAATCCATAAAACTATTAAGAGATAAGGAGATAAATACATACTGTAAAGTGGTTGTGATGCCCGAAACAAAAGTGGATATGATTGGGGTTATTGCTTCAAAGATTGCAGATGAGGTTCAAAATACCTCAAAGCTCTCAATGGTGATTCAACCTGTTAGTCCACTTGATCTTTGGGTAGATGGGACACATAAGTTGTTTGAAATATCAGAGGAAGCAGGGAAATATATGGATGTATTAACAATACCACAAGTTCATAAACTTCTAAATATACGTTAGGAGGTTTTATATTGGAAATTGATACAAAAGTGACAGTCCATGACGCCATGACATCCAGTGTCATCACAGCAGATCCCAAAACTACTATTGCTGGTGCAGCTGTTTTAATGTCAAGATTTAAAATTGGAAGTCTGATAATTGTTAATGAAAAAATGGCTGAGGGATTAATCACTGAAAGTGACATCATTGAGAAAGTTGTTGCAAAGAACATATTGGCCAGTGAAATAACTATAGGTCATGTTATGACCAAAAACATCATAACAATAGACCCGGGCAGTGAATTGAACCAAGCTGCAAGGTTAATGGCCAAAAATGATATAAGAAGACTACCTGTAGTAGATAATGGAAATTTAGTGGGAATATTAACATCAACAGATGTGTTAATGGTTTCACCCGAACTCACAGAGATACTCGTTGAAAATGCGAGAATGGAAAACCAGAAAGATTATTCAAACCTTGAAAAATCTGTGCCTGGTACTTGTGAACTTTGTGGAAATTATGTAGAATATCTTGATGTATTCGATGGAAAATTTTTATGCGATGAGTGTAAAGAAGATCTGGAGGATGAGTAACTTGAATAATGTGGAAGAGATAATGACACCTGATCCTGTTACTGTAAATGTTGATACTCAATTAACTAAAGTTAGATCAATTTTCAGGGATGGATGGTTCCGTTCAATTCCTGTTTTATCAAAAAACCGTCTTGAAGGGATGATAACCAGAGGAGATATTATGTTTCTTTCCTCAACCAAATCCAATTTAGAAGCAAGAGTTATAATGGAACATCCAAAGGTTTTAGCAACCCCTGAAATGGATATTGGAGATGTAGCTAAGAAATTAATAAAATCAGACATTATCCAAGTACCGGTAGTTGAATCATCAGAAAATATGCATCTTGTAGGTATTTTGAGTATGGGGGATATCCTTAAAAATTTTTTGAATAATGGATCAAATTCAAAAAAATCAGATCTATCTATTATATTCACTAAAAATGTTATAAAAGCCAATTATGACGATCATATCTCCAAAGTATGGTCATTAATGGATGAAACAGGATTTTCAGGACTTCCAGTTTTGAAAAAAAATAAGATCATAGGAATGATTACTCGTAAGGATATTATAAAGTCAGGACATGTAAGAACAGGTCTTGATAACATTGATAGATCAATAAAGGTTGAAAAGATCATGGTGACTCCACCATTAGTGGTTACAGCTGAAACAAGCATTAAAGAAGCTGCTGAGTTAATGATTAATAATGATATCGGACGACTTCCAGTAGTTGAGAAACCAGTTTACATTAAAAGAGAACCCCACAGAGCAAGAGAAGCCAATATAATTGGCATAGTTGCAAGAGAAGATATTTTAGGATCGTATCTAAATTGATCTTCAAAGTGGCCATGAAATTCAAACTTATTTTAGTTAAACCTATTTATAGAATTTTTAGATTAGTTTTTACTTTGTTAATTAGGTTATCTGTTATAAAATCGGATAATGTATCATTTTTTGGAAAACCTGGAGATTTAGCAGAAGTCTGCCTTGGGGTTTGTAATTATTACTTAAATCCAAAAATGATGGAACTAGGTGTTGAACTTCATCTTTCAGAGGTGTAGTGATGAGAAGAAAAGAAACTATAAATTTAGTAAAATCTAGAGATAGAGGCCCATTAGAATTTGAATCCCATACATCAGAACACGAAGGCGATATTATGAGCATCGCCAAAAAAACAGTGGTAACAGCCCCGCAGACCGCAACTATAAAAGAAGCCGCTGAGACAATGGTAAAAAATAAATTCAGAAGGCTACCAATAACCAACCCTGGAACTGGACAAATACTGGGAATTGTAACTTCCATGGACATATTAGACTTCCTTGGAGGAGGAGACAAATACAGAATATTAGAGGAAAAATATCCTGGAAACTTCCTGGGTGCCGTTAATGAATCTGTAAAAGAGATAATGACGAGGAAAGTTGAGGTTTTGAGTCATAAAGATTCAATTAAGGATGCTATATCCAAAATGAGAAAAGAAGATGTGGGTGCTTTACCAGTTGTAGATGCCGACCATAATTTAGTTGGAATTGTGTCTGAAAGGGACTTTGTTATGTTACTATCTGGAGTGCTTACAGATGAGTTGGTTGAAGATTACATGACCGAGAAAGTCATATCAACAACTCCAGGAACTCGGATAGAGGGAGCCTCAAAAATAATGGTAAGAAACAAATTGAGGAGAATTCCTGTAGTTGGAGAGGAACGTAAAACTCCACATCCCGAGAAAGATAAGATTATGGGTATTGTAACCTCTACTGATATTTTAGAATTCCTTGGAAAAAATAGTGTCTTCGATAAGATGGTTTCTAACAATGCTGAGGATGTTCTAAACACAACAATAACCGAAATAATGGAAAAGACTGTTGTTGCCACAACTGCCAATACAAGACTTGGAGACCTGTGTAACTCAATGGAAATTGAGGGAATTGGAGGATTGCCAGTAGTACATAATGGAGATTTAGAGGGTATAATAACTGAAAGAGATATCCTGAAGGCCGTAAGTAAACTATAACTGTTAAATGGTCTTATTGGCCAATCAAACGTTATTGTTATTATAACTTCAAGGATAGAGGTGATTGAATGATGGAAATTAAAGAAGTAATGAACCCTGAAGTATTTGTGGTTCAGGAAAATGAGCAGGTAGCTCATGCTAGAAACCTGATGCTTACTCATGGGATCAGCAGGGTTGTAGTTGTTGATGGGAAAGGAAAACCAGTTGGAATGGTTACTGAAAAGGATCTAACACGTAAACTAAAGGGTACTGGCCCAAAATGGAAAAGTAGGCCAATTGATAAAATATCCATTAGAAGGATTATGAGTACAGATCCAATCACAGCCAAACCCAGTGATGAGATACACACAGCAATCGAACTTCTTATAAAACATAATGTCGGTTCAATCCCAATTGTAGATGAAGATGGCATAGCCGGGATAATTACAAAAACTGATTTGATGAAAGTATATACAGATAGATTAAAGGGCAAATGGAAAGTTTCTGATCTAATGACTGGTGATGTAGTCACAGTGAATGAGAACCACAGCATAGCACACGTTATAACTCTAATGGAAAAGAATAAAGTCGGAAAAATTGTTGTTATACGTGATAACGAGCCTGTGGGTATGATAACACATGAAAACATCTCATTTGCTCAAGTAGAAGATCTTGAAACTGGAGTAAGTGTAGAGAAGATATATTTTATTAGGAACACTGAAGGTAAACCCAAAAGAAATGTGAGAGAAGTTTCAATGATGACGGCAGGGGATATAATGCGAAATCATCTCATAATAATTTCTGGAGATGAAGACGCGGCTATTGCTGCTGATAAAATGGTCGAAAATGAAATCAGTGGGTTACCTGTTGTAGATGGTGATACACTTGTGGGAGTAATCACCAAAACAGATCTTATAAAAGGTATACAATAGAATTAATCGATCAGATGCAGTTTTTTTATACAATCACTGCATCTTAACTTTTAGGGGGATGAAAATGCACGTTAAAGACATAATGAAAGAAGAAATAGTTCATGTGGATAAAGATCAGAACATCCAGGATGCCCTAAAACTGATGAAAAAACATAAAATTTCCAGACTTCCAGTTGTTAATATGAATGATGGCAATATCAGGGAACTGGTTGGAATAGTAACTGAAAAGGATATATCCGTAAAATTAGGATCGTCCAAATACGGAAATTTACCTCCTTCACATTTCCATGTGTCCACTGTAATGAAACAGGAACCAATAGTTGTTCAGAAAAATGAAAACATTGGAAAAGCAGCTAAAACCATGCTAGAAAATAAGATTGGTGGAATGCCTGTAATAAACGACTGTGAAATTGTGGGAATGCTTACAAAAACTGATTTCCTTGAAATATGTCATGGAAAACCTTTTAATGCTACCAGCATAATGGAAAGAATGAATACAGATCTTATAACTGTTAGTCCAAGTGACAGACTTGTACATGCAAGAAGATGTTTAATAGACAAGGAAATTGGAAGACTCCCAGTTGTAGAAGAAGATATGTTAGAAGGTATATTAACAGCCAAGGATGTTGCTATGGCCATGATATCATTTAAAAAGGTTGTGCCTGACAAATACAAAACTGCAAGGATAAGAAACCTTTTAGTGGAAGATGTTATGACTCAAAACGTTAAAACCATAGATGGTTCCGCCACACTCGATGATGCTGCCACATTTATGCTCGAAAATCGTTTCAGTGGTATTCCAGTAGAAGTTGATGGTGCTCTCGGGGGAATTATTACTAAAACAGATTTAATGAACTTTGTAGTGGAACTTGAGGAGGTAAGTTGAATCCCGCCTCAAATTAAATGTCCAAAATGTAATTCATCGATGCAAACACGGGTGGGAAAAAATAATTCCCATAAAACCTTTTTTTTTAATTGCACATCTTGTAACTTCAGTTATGAAACTCCATTGCCATCTTTTATCATAGAAGAACTTCCAAAATTGGTAGATGTTGAATACAAACTTGGAAGATCGTTCGAAAATGGTAACATCAAGTTTTATAACAATCATGGAATTAAAGCTCTACAATTTAGAAAATCAGTTGGACATATTGATTCAATGAAGAAGTTGCAGTTGAAGAAAAAATGAATGGCTATAATGTTAGGATAACTTTAATAAATAATAAAATTATTGCCTTTACAAGAGGCGGGTTCTATTTGTCCGTATACTACTAAAAAAGCTCCTGAAATCATGGATATGTCTGCTTTTGTTATTGATCATCCTGAATTAGTTATCTGTGGTGAGATGGTTGGTTCAGAAAATCCATATGTTACTCATCACTATCGGGAGATAGGAAAGTTAGGATTTAGAATATTCGATCTCCGGAAGAAGGGTTTTAATAAAGCATTGTAAGTTAAAGATAAGGTTAAAATCATCGAATCATACAGTCTTCCAAGAGTGAAATTTTTTGGACTTTTAAAAAATTGATGAAGCTCCAGAGAGAATTTTGAATTGATACATAAGCTGGGAATGGAAGATAGAGAAGGTGTAGTAATTAAGGATCCTACAATGATAATAGAACCTATCAAATACACCTCTTCCCAAGCGCACAATGGTGAATTGGAATATGCATTCACATATCCCTTTGATTTTGGAAGAGCATTTTTCTTCAGTAGAGTAATACGTGAAGGATTCCTAGCTTATGAACTTAATGAAACCGAAGATGAGATCAGTAATAGGACTCATAAATTAGGAGAATCTATACTATACCCTATGATAAATACCATAAAAGATATTGCCAAAGGTAATCCTGCATCTGAAGATACATTGATCCATGTGGATGATTTAAAGGAAGCAAAGAATTTTGCTCGACATCTGAGAGATCTTGGAGTGGTTGCTACTGTCCATTCATTTGGCGAAGGAAAAGCAATTATAAGAAGGGAGCATCAATCTAAAAGTGATAGAATTTCAAATTTTCTCAGGGGTGGGTTGTACTGACAAACAAGACTGGTAAAATCATCACTAAAAAATGTGAAAAAATAGAAGAATCTGAAGAATATTGTAATCACAAGAATGTTGATAATGAACAGTTTCATAATCATCCTTGCAAGATTGGTTTCTTCGGTCCATCAGGAACCTTCACAGAGGAGGCTGCTTCTAAAATAGGTGACAATCTTATCTCGTTTGATTCCATTCTTGAAGTATTAGATGCAGTTGAAAATGGTGAAATAGATATTGGTGTGGTACCTATTGAAAATTCAATTGAGGGTCCTGTTGGAGTTACACTTGATCTTCTTGTTCATGATTATGATTTAAAGATAAAAAGGGATATCATTATCCCCATAAGTCACAATCTGCTTATTAATCCTGATGCTAATATTGAAGATATTGAATTTGTTTATTCTCATATCCAAGCTCTTTCACAGTGTAGAAAGTTTACAGAGAAATTGGGAGTAGTTGTTAATTCAACATCCAGTACTTCTGCTGCTGCAGAGATGGTAAAGGGGAAGATGAACTCTGCTGCAATAGGAACTAAGAGAGCAGGAGAGATCTATGGACTTAAAATTGCGGCTTCAAACATTCAAGACTACAAAAATAACACTACTAGGTTTGTTGTAATAGATAAGACTGACCATAAACCAACAGGTAACGATAAAACATCCATAGTTTTTTCAATTATGGATGATAAACCTGGGCGTCTCTATAAAATTTTAGAAGTATTTGCTGACAATAATATCAATTTAACAAAAATAGAGTCAAGACCTTCAAAGGAAAAACTAGGCAGTTACATCTTTTTTGTAGATTTTGAGGGTCATAGGACAGATAAAAATATCAGGAACATTTTAAATAATATAAGATCCAACTTAGGATATATAAAAGTATTAGGATCATATCCTACAGAAGGAGAGGATTTAGATAGTTTCAGATAAAGATAGATTATTAAATAGTTTAAAAAAACTTGAATCACAATTTACAGAAGGTAAAATTTCTAAAAGGCAATATAATCTTAAAAAGAGAGTTTTAGAGGATAAATTAGGCACTGTTTTGGCTGTTGATCGTGTTAAAAAGCTTCAAGGTAAAGAAGTTACAGAAAAATCACAAGAGTACTTGTCAGATAAGAAAAAGGAAGATGCGGACACTGTAGAGAAGGATGCACTTATACAGAAATATGTTACGAATCCTCCTGAAAAACCAGTCACCAAAACGGGAAGTTCAGGATTATCAAAGGGAAAGATATCATTATTAATTTTTGTTGTTATGGCATTCTTCGTTGGCACTGGATATGGTGTATATGTCATGAGTATACCTGCAAATAATTCTACTGGATCTACAATAGATGTTAATGCAAGTGCATTTTCTACGGTGAACAATACAACTGTGAACCAAACAGCTAACCAGACCAATATCATTCCAACTAATACAGCGGTAACAACACCTACAACTACAACTAAAACGACAGTAACAACAACGCCATCTACAACTACAACTAAAANNTAAAACTAAAACTAAAACTGGTGGTTCTACTGGTAATAGTACTAAAAAATAAAATTTAGATCATGAATTGATATCTACTTTCTAATTATTGTTAAAGGTGAAAAATTGAGAAAATATATGGTTCTAGTAATATTTTTAGTATGTGCTGTGGTTTTTGCATCGGGATGTGTCTCAAACAAATCAACCAACACAACTAAAACATATGCTCAAAACAACATTTCCTTTACATATCCAGGATCTTGGGAAATTGTAAATGCAACATCTCCGAATGCTATTGTTGCAGTAGCAGATCCCAATTCAGTTCAAAATGGAACTCCAACAACCTTGGTTGTAATTCAAAAACCCGACGTACCGGCTGGTTCTGATATTGATACATTATACACTTCAAACTACGCTACATTCTTTAATAATACTAATTATCAGCGGATATCTGATGGTAATATAACTGTAAATGGTGCGAGCGCACCTGAAAACATTTATGAAACCAATACCACTGTAAATCCGATACAGTATAGTGCTGTATGGTTAAATGAAAATGGCAGTATTTACGTGATACTTTCAGCAGCCCAAGCATCTGATTTTGACAATCAAACTTCGAATTTCAACATTATTTTAAACAGTTTCAAGTTACAATAAACTAAACTTTTTTTATTTTTTTAGATGTTATTATATGATTAATGAACAATTTTAGAAATAGGCTAAAATCCATCCAATGCAAAATTATATATTAGTAACTTCAATACAATTATATCTGTTAAAAGTACTATCTTTATAATACAGATAAAGAGCCTTGAAAAGAGTCAATAATATCTGATTTTATTTTAGTTGCATTGTTTGTATTTAATGATGTACAAAATGAAGGATTTCAATAACTTCAACGAATTTAAAATAGGTTCTCTTATCCTTCTAATTAAATTTATAATTTTTCAAGGATAATCTCTATGAAAGGTTCATAATAATAAGTTCGGGGTATAATTTAAGGATTATAATCAGTTATGATCATCAAATAACTATAAAGGAGGAATGTAAATGGTATTGCCAATATGCGATGTCTGTTTAAAAAGTGGAATATTATGCCAGGGTTGTGAAAACAAACTTGAAAGTGGTGAGATAACACAGATAGATTTGGACATTGCTAAGGTGCTCTTCAAACTCGGAGAAGGTAAATTGGGATTTAAAAAGACTATCGAAGTTGGAGATATTGTTATAATAGTCACAGAGAAGGACCAGGTAGGAAAACTCATAGGTAAGAGTGGAAAAATCGTTAGGGAACTCTCAAGGACTGTCGGGAAAAAGATTAGAGTTGTAGGTGAAGATTCAGATCTAAGAGCTGTTTCTAGAGATATACTAGCCCCTGCAAGGGTATCTGGTATTAACATAATTTACGGTACCGATGGTGAAGAAAAGTACAAGGTAAGGGTCATGATGGAAGATTCTAGAAAGCTTCCAGGAAGGCTTGACATACTCAACGATATAATAAAAATGCTCACCGGAGAAGAAACCGTTGTAGTAGTGGATAGAAACTGAGTGGGGAATTTTCTATGGAAATAGTGTTATGTGTAACTGGTAGTATAGCAGCAGTTGAATCTGTAAAACTTGCAAGAGAACTTAGACGTCATGGAGCGAATGTAAAATGTTTCATGAGTGATGATGCTTGTAATATCATACATCCAAATAGTATGGAATTTGCAACAGGACAAAAAGTTGTTTTGGAACTTACGGGCGAGATAGAACATGTGAAATATGCACAAGCAGATTTGATATTAGTTGCACCAGCTACAGCTAATTTAATAAGCAAATTTGCATATAAAATTGCTGATAATCCAATAAGCACACTTCTAATTACAGCATATGGACATTCAACACCTATTATTTTTGTTCCATCGATGCATGATTCCATGTACAAGACAATTTCTGAAAACATTCAAAGGGTAAAAGATGATGGAATCATATTTTTAGATCCTAAGATGGAAGAAGGAAAGGCTAAATTTCCAAGCATGCACGATATAACTCTTCAAAGTTTAAGAGAAACATCCAAAGGACAATTAAAAGGGAAAAAAATCCTTGTAAGTGCTGGCGGCACTTATGAAAAAATTGATGCTGTTAGAGGTATAACAAATCGAAGTTCTGGAAAAATGGGTCTTGAAATAGCTCGAGAAGCATTCATTCAAGGTGCTGATGTTACTATGATAACTGGAAAGATGGATGTAACTATTCCTAAAATTATTGAAAATATTTGTGTGGAATCTACAGTACAAATGGGTGAAGAACTTAAGATATTGCTTCCGAAAAATGATATATTTGTATCAGCTGCAGCAGTATCAGATTTTACTGTAGAAAAATCATTAAACAATGTATCAGATAAGATTTCTTCTGGAGAAGATTTGACTCTTCAACTAAAACCTTTACCTAAAATTTTGAATTCTGTTAAACAGATCAATCCAAACATATTCTTAGTGGGTTTCAAAGCAGAATATAATGTTTCAGAGGGGGAACTAATTTCCAAAGCCCATGAGCGAATTAAAACCTCAGGTGCAAATTTTATAGTTGCTAACGATGTGTCAGTTGAAGGTGCTGGATTTGGTTCCGATAAAAATCAGGTTGTAATAGTTGATGGTGATACATTCACAGTACCTTTAACCTCTAAAACTGAAATTGGTCAGAAGATCATTGCAAAGATTGTAGAAAATATAAATTAAATATGATTATTTCTTGCATAAATATTCTTAATTTTAATAATAGAATATTCAATCTATTTTAGCTCTTAAAATGCTAATTCACATACTATGGCCATGTGATCCTTTTCATAGGGCTCAAGATTGATTTTTTCAAGGATTCTGATACCACCTGTTTTGAGTTTAGACTCTTCTTCTTTGAATATCTTTTTTGGGCTTTTTGTAACATCAATACTTCTGGCTTTTATCATAATAATTCCAATACCCTCAGGTTTTAGGTAAAGGCGCATGTTATCCATGAAAAGTTCAGATTGTTTTGGTTGTGCAACATCAGAGTAAACTATATCCACCTTTTCAAGTATGTGCAAGTAATTCAGTGGTTTGGTTGCATCATCAAGTATTGGGATCATGTTATTTCTAGATCTGGAAAGTTCTACAAGACTTCTCATCATGCGTGGTGAAAACTCAACACACCAAACAATGCCTTCAGTTGTTATGTCAGAAATGTGTGATGGAGTAGTTCCTGATGATGCTCCCAGATAAAGTACCTTTGAATTTTCTTCAAATGGAAACATGTTCATACCATTCATTATAGCTGCTCCAAGTTTTGAACGTCTTTGTTCCCAGATTCTGTACTCTTTACCTTCAAATTCAACTAATCTTTCACCATAGACCTTAATGGTTGGATTTAGATTTTCAGTAGCGATATGGTCTTCAACAAAATAAACTCCAGTTAAATTCTCTAATTTTTCCATTTTATTTCCCCACAAAAGAAATTTAATATTTTACAAATTATATTTATCCCCATCTATGCATTGATTTATCCAATGTTATTTTCTATGAAACTTCTAAACTGATTATTTCAATTTCTTATGATACTTGGAAATAACCTCAAATTTTATTAGAATTTATATCATTAAACTCAATTGAAAAAAACTATAAGAATAATTGAAATATCAATGAATATAATTGATAGTAATTCTATTTATTCAATAATTTTGATCCATAGTATGCAAAGGATATAGTTCTACCTTCAATGAATGAATTTTGATATAATGGTCTACATCTCTCGTTTATATCACTCTCATTTGTCCATATTTGATAAGAAAAATTTAATTAAGAACATTTAAATATAGTCCTTAACATTTTTCTTGTATTTATCTCTCTTCTTTTTCTTTCTACTTTCTTTATCGTCAATTTTTTTTGGTTTTGTACTTCTTTTTGGGAATGGATGAGCCTTTTTTATCTCCTTAACTCTTTTTTCAAAGTTTTCTAATATTGTTGGATCATATTCGCCTGAGTAAACATCTTTACGGACGGCTAATGATATTTTTGATGCAAGTGTTCTTGCTATTTTTCCTCTAAGCCACCATTTAGCACCTCTAACTTCGGGGTGTTGGAATATTAGACCATGTTTTGGAGGCTTTTCACCAGTTTTTAGATGTCTGAATAGTGCTTTTTCTGCTCCTAAAACCTGTACCGTACCGGATGGCATTTTTGAAAGTCTTTCTATACTGCCAACATGGGCTATGAGTTTGGCACCTAGGGATGAACCAGCCAGATCCTTGAGATTAGGAGCTATTTCCCCCATTTGACTGTCAACGTAGGAGTTAATTGATTTTTTAGTATTTAATAAAGATTTAATTGAAGCTGCAAATTCCTTAACCATTTGAAGATCAATTTCAGATATTGGTGCACCAACACTGTTAATATTTTTAATCCTTGAATCTTTTTCTGAATTCAATAATCCTGAATTTATAATTAAATCTCTGTCTCCAAAATCAGCTACCATTTCAACATATCGTTCATGATTTTTTATTGCATCCAACTCTGGAAAATGTATTGCATACCATTCTCTCAGCCTTTCAACCATTTTACTACTAGCTTCATCAATTTCTTCTATTGAGTTAATGGCTTGGATAAGAAACATATCTTCGGCTTGTGATGCTTCTCTTAATCTATCATTAGTCATAGAAATGGAAAGTTCATGGAGGATCAATTTTAGATCATCATCTGGTTTTAGGAAGCCTATTTTTTGGAGTAAATCTTCCATATTTGACCTTAAAAATTCACCAGCTATGTTAGGAGTTTCATATTTAAATTTAATATTATCTTTAAGATTTTTATATCTTGAATGGGGAATTGTAGTTTCTATTATTATTGAATCATATTTTTTTACCATTCTTTTAAGTATTGATTCTTCTTCTTTAGTTAGGGCTCCTGCACTCATCTTTGCAAGTCTTTCCTTTTGTTTGTCCCTTGGGAAAAGTTCATAATCTAAGAGTGTACAATTTTCATCAAGGGATATGAATCCTGCAAAGGAACATGTAATATAACACTTCATAAATTTAATGTGTATTTTCAAGATTTAAACTTTCGTTCACGGGGTGACTATACTGGAAATTGAACTATGTGGCATTAAAATGAGAAATCCGACAATGTTAGCTGCAGGAATATTAGGAAGCACAGCATCCTCTCTTAATTGGGCAGGTAGAAGTGGTGCTGGGGCTGTAGTTACAAAATCATTTGGATTGAATCCTAACAAAGGCTATGCAAACCCAACCACCGTAGAGGTAACTGGAGGAGTGATCAATGCAATTGGTCTGTCAAATCCGGGTGTTGAGAATTTTAAAACCGAGCTTGAAAAGTTGAATAAATCTGTTCCAGCTATAGCTTCACTTTACGGTGCTAACCCTGAAGAGTTCTCAGAAATTGCAACAAGAGTAGAAGATTTAGTTGATGCATTAGAACTCAATGTATCATGTCCCCATGCTATGGGTGGATGCGGATCAGCTATTGGACAAGATCCAGAATTGACAAGGGAGATAGTACAGTCTGTTAAAAAAAGTGTTAAGATTCCAGTTTTTGTTAAATTAACTCCAAATGTTACGGATATAGTAGAAATAGCCAGATCTGCTGAGGATGTTGGAGCAGATGCCTTGACAATGATAAATTCACTAGGACCTGGAATGAGGATTGATATAGAAACTGGTAACCCCATTTTAAATAATAAATTTGGAGGATTATCTGGTCCTGCTGTAAAACCCATTGCAATCAGATGTATTTATGAGGTTTATGATTCGGTTGACATTCCAATTATTGGGGTGGGTGGTATCAGAAATTATGAAGATGTTATTGAATTTTTGTATGCTGGTGCTAGTTGTATTCAAATAGGCACATCCATAATGTATGAAGGAATGGATATATTCGGAAAGATATTAACTGGACTTGAGAGATTT
This sequence comes from Methanobacterium sp., assembly GCA_003158115.1. Classification (GTDB taxonomy): domain Archaea; phylum Methanobacteriota; class Methanobacteria; order Methanobacteriales; family Methanobacteriaceae; genus Methanobacterium_B. Next base: position 31,796 of record PMGM01000027.1, on the reverse strand, counting down.
ATGGATGATAAGGGCTATGGTTCTGTTAATGGGATGGTAGGAATTGCCCATAAATAATTTAAAATGATTGGAATTATTATTAAAAGGTTTGATATTTATGCAAGTTCCTAAAGTAGTAGAAATTAAAAGAATTGAAGAGGAATCACCCACTGTTAAAACATTTATATTTGATTGGAAGGTTGATAGTGAAAAACCAGGTCAATTTATGATGGTATGGAATTTTGAAGATGAAAAGCCAATGTCACTTTCATTGATCGACAATGTAAAAAATGAAATAGGAATTTCAATAAGAAGTGTGGGTGTATTTACCGAGCAAATTCACAAACTTCAAATAGGTGATAAGTTAGGTTTAAGAGGTCCTTATGGTAGAGGTTTTGATATAAGTGGCATAAAAGTTCTTGCAGTTGGTGGTGGAATTGGTATGGCTCCTATAGTGGCATATTCCGAGGAAGCCTCTAAAATGGGTGTTGAGGTTCATATTGTTAGTGCTGCAAGTACTATGGATGAACTTCTGTTCAGTGATAGAATTAAAAGATCTGGAGCTAAACTTTTAACTTGTACTGATGATGGTACGCATGGTTATTGCGGTTATGGTACTGATCTGGCAGAAAAAGCACTCTCAGAAGAGAATTATGACATGGTTGTTAGTTGTGGTCCTGAGATAATGATGGAAAAACTCTTTAACATGGTAGAAAAATACGAAATTTCTTCACAATTCTCACTGGAAAGATATATGAAGTGCGGGTTAGGTTTATGTGGGCAGTGTTGTGTTGATGATCAGGGATGGAGAGTATGTGTGGAGGGGCCTGTTTTTTGGCAGGATGAACTTAGAATGATCACTGAATTTGGTAAATACAAACGTGATTCATCAGGACAGAAGCATAAAATATGAACTATATTTAAATGTTAATAATGATCAATAAAATATTACATTTATATTCCTAATCAGATTGAAACAGTATTTAAAATATTTATAACGAGTTTTGAGTTTTAATTTCTAGTAAGAGTGAAAAAAATGATTGATAATCTTAAAAGTACTGTAACATCTGCAATTTTTTTAATTTTAATTCTTGTAGTTCTTTCAGCATTATTATTGACTCCTATGCTTAGTATGATAATTTTAGGGGCGATATTTGCATATGCTATTAAGCCTATTTCTAATAGAATGGAACCATATCTAAAATTCAAATCCTTGACCATTTTTTTAAGCATGATAATAGTTATTATTCCATTAATTGCAATTTTAATCCTGTTTATTAATACTATTGTTGCTTCAGCACCTTCAGTTATTGGGTTTGTTAAAAGCCTTAACTTAAGTGGTATCAATAGTAGCACTATACAAAATTTTCCCCCAATTCAACATTATTTCCCTTCAGAATCTTCATCTCCAATAGTATCATCTGCTTTTAATTCCATTAACCAAGGCGTAGCAGATATCTTAACAAGTGTAACAGAATATCTTTTAGGGCTTTTAAAGTCAGTTCCAACTGTTTTACTCCAATTATTTATATTTTTTGCTTCAACATTTTACTTTGCTAGAGATGGTGAAAGAATATTGGAATATCTAGATTACATAGTGCCGGACAGCCGTAAACAATACTTCACAACATTAATAAATGAAACTGACAGAGTTTTAAAGAGCATTTTCTTTGGACACTTTGTAACTGCAACTATAACAGGTATAGTAGCGGGTATTGGATTTGCATTATTAGGATATCCCTATGCATTATTTCTTGGAACTTTAACCGGTTTCTTCCAATTAATGCCAATTATTGGGCACTGGCCAACTATTGTTGGTCTTGCAATCTACGACCTCATCATTGGAAATTACTTGCGTGCAGCAGAAGTCATGTTACTGGGCGTTGTACTAAGTTTGTTGGATGTATACATTAGACCAAAAATAGCAGGGAAGTATGCAGATATCCACCCTTTAATATTCCTTCTGGGATTTTTATGTGGACCCCTTGTGCTTGGTCTGGTTGGGTTTATAATTGGGCCACTTGTTTTGGGAGTAACCTATGCCGCTGTTGTTGCTTATAAAAAAGAAAATCAAAACAATATACCTGAAAAGAAGATTGAAGAAAATATTTGAAACTTATAATAAACAATAAAAAAAATTAAAAAAAATAAATCTCTAATTTCTTAGAGTTTTATTTCAATGGAATTTGCATTTAATGTATGTGTTGATCCATTAGAATCGGTATAACTCACACCAAAACCACCGATAAAGAATGGGTTAGACACGGTAGCATTTGGACCGAAATCTTCCTGAACCTCTTGATCTGTTGGGATATGTAATGTGTATTGGTAGTTTTTAGTTTGTCCAGGTTTTAAAGTTCCAATTGTTGTTTCAAAATCTTGACTTGTTGCTTTAACATTGTATACAGTTTGTCCGCCTGTGTTAGAGACACTGTATTTAATTGTTACATTGTCTCCTTGAACCGCACTTGTAGGTCCTGTTTGACCTGCAACTATTTTGATACTGGCTGTTTTATTGGATATGGTTGCTGTAACATTACTACTATTGTTAATTACACTTGTATTATTACTAGGTTTTACTGGAGAAGCCATGAATGTATACGCAGCAACTCCACCAATTACTAAAACAATTACAATCACTATTAAAGCTATTATTTTATTATCCGTAAAAACACCTCCTATTAAAATTAATTAGAAATTATCCCTTCATGTTAATATGTTTTGTGATAGACTAAACATTCTACATATTACTTTACTTATAAACGAATTCATTTACTCATAGTTACGTTCATTTACTCATACATTTGGAAAGTTACTATGTCATTTACATAGAGCTGATGTTAATTTGAGTGTATGCATTGATTCATTCTTTTAGTTTTATATCCTAAAAAAATACTACATCTCGCTTAAGATTTCTTCAACTTGTGCTGCGCGTGTTTCCATTTCATAGAATATTAGTCCAAGCTGTGCTTTTGGATCGGTTAAAAGGGTCAATATGGCCTTTAAACCAGCAGGAATAAGTACAATAGTTCCTTTTTCGGTTTTAACTGATATTTGTGCTACCATTCCAGTTGTCATTTGTCCGGATGCAGCTTCTGCCGCCCCCATTATAGTTGAGCACAATGCTGAAAATATCCTGGCATCCACATCTGGAGGAGTCCTTGAATTTATTAATAGGCCCTCTTTCGAAACAATACCACAAGCTTTTATTTGCCCTACCTGCATGAGACCTGTAAGCACATCATCCAATTTTTCCTTTTTAGTTTTAGTCATAAAATACTCCAAAAATTCTATATTAATCTTTTTTTACTGATTTCAATTAATATTTCATTTGATATTTTAAGGAATTTTTCAACTATATTACGATATTTCTCTTCACTTTTTTTTATAGTCTCATCTGAATGTTTCCGGTTGATTGCTATTGCATATAAACTGGATAAGCGTTTTACAATCTCAAGGTCCTTTTTATCATATTTATCAGCATTAGCAAGTGAGATTATACCTACTAATTTATTATTAACAATTGCTGGAACAGCTAGGAAAGTTTCAATATCTATGTGTCCTTTTGGTGTTCCAGTGGATCTGGTATCTGTTTGAGGTTGGTTAGTGAGAAGAGATTTTTTGTTATTTAGTACCCATCCCCACATTCCACCAAATTTCTCAAATATTACACTTTTATCTTTAACATGGCATTCAGTCCAGATATTACGTGTCATGGTGGGAGATATAAGATAACTTGTTTTAGGTCGATGTAACCTACAAAGCCGAATTTACTATGTGTAAGATGTTGAGCATATTCTAAGACTAGATCGGAAATATCTTCAATAGGAGCCGATTCCAGAAGTTTACGGGATATATTAGCTAAATCAGAATTAATTACCAATTCACGTGAAAGTGCATCTTCGGCTTTCTTTCGTTTTGTTATGTCAAGGAGAGATAGAATGCTTCTTTGTGTGCCTATGATCATACCCACTGTTATTAAAATATCTTTCAGGTTGTTATTTTTGTCTTTAAATATAAATTCATAGTTCCTTGGAGCTGAATCGGGATATCTCTTCTTAACTTATGATATTTCCTCATTTTATCCAGATAGTCTTCAGCGACAAATTCTGTCCATTTTTTCTTACCTTCTATTTCCTTTTTAGAGTAACCAGAAAGTTTTTCAAATTCAGTATTAGCTTCTGATATAATTCTATCTTCATCCACAATAATGGTGGCTGTCCCTGTATTTTCAAATATAGACCCATACTCAGATTCCAATTTTTTAATCCGCATCATAAATTATACCCCAGCTAATCTCTTCCTTCAGATTGAATAACAAAATTTTTGATTTATCTTAATCCGTTCTTTATACTTCTAGCTCTTTGAAGGTGATTTTAAATTTTGTTCCATTATTTCTATCAAGCGTAATTTCACCATCAATTTGGTCGGTTAAACTTGTTACTATTTGTAAACCAAGTGATTCTGTGTTTTGATAATCTATATCTTCTGGAAATCCTACTCCGTTATCTTTTACTGTAAATTCATAGTAATCATCAATTGGATGGAAATCAACATTGATCTCTCCACTGTTTCCCTCTGGAAAAGCGTGTTTTAGACTGTTGGTGACGAGTTCATTTACTATTAATCCTAAAGGTATTGCAGTGTTTATATCTAAAAATATGTCTTCTACATTAATTTTTAGTTTTATAAGTCCGGGATCAACCTCATATGTATGGAGCAGTTCTGTGGACAGTGAACGGATGTAATCGCCAAAATCCATCCTTTTAAGATCTATGGATTGGTATAATCTTTCATGTATAAGGGCCATGGATCTTGCTCGGTTTTGACTTTCCTTGAAAATATTTTTAGACTCTTCATCTTTAATATAGTCTGATTGTAAGTTTAACAAGCTGGATATGATCATTAAATTATTTTTTACTCGATGATGTATCTCTTTTAAAAGTATTTCTTTTTCATGCAATGATTTTTCAAGCATTTTTTCAGTTTTTTTACGCTCAGTAACATCACGAATAATTGATGTAGTAAACTTATTGCCTTTGGGACCCCACGTGGCAATAGATATCTCAAAGGGAAATTCAGTACCATCCTTCCTTAATCCTAAAGATTCAAAGGTCTTTCCATCCAGTTCATGATTCCCTGTAGACTTAAATCTATCCAATTTATCTATAAATTGTTTTTTATATCTATTTGGCATTAATATTGTAGCATGTTTGCTTTTTATTTCATCAATGCCGTAACCAAACATATTTTCTAGACTTGGATTAAATAAGACAATTTTACCATTGTTATCTGTGGTGATAATTCCATCTACTGCCGAATTTGCCACTGAACGAAACTTGTCCTGACTTTCACGAAGTTTAATATCTTTTTGGAGCATTTCTTCACTTAAAATAGCAACCACAACTCCAACTGCCATGAAAATGAAAGCCCTAACAAGATCATCGGAAAAGGGATAATTCAAATTAGGAGCCAAATAATAGCTTGCAATCAACAAAATTGATAAAAATAAGGGAATTATTAAACCTCTACGTCTCCACCAGATCGCTGCTAAAATGATAGGAAAATAAAAAATATGTGTGAAAATAGTACCTGAACCTAGAACGAAATGGAAATAATAAGTTAAAAAAACAGCAATGGCCAATAAGATCAATATTGTAACAATCTTATAAGATTCCTTTTCTAAAATTAATTTGTTCCCCATATTATTGTCCAAAGTTAAAGAGAATATTATAATAATCTTATAAATTAACTTAGTTTAATATTTAATCATTAATGTAACATCCCAAACTATTTTATTCTTGATCTAACACTCATATTGAATTCCTTAGAATGTCCAATTATAGCTAACCTGAGATAATTAAAAATTGATTTTTTAATATAGCGAAATAATTAAATAGATTTTATAGTTTCATCTATCCCTAAAATCAGCAATACTATCCCAATTCCAATTAATGAATAATCTAAGATACTAAAATCTAAATTAATAAGTACTAACCCCACTAAAACAAACAGGAGACCTATAATGTAAAATTTTATAGAATTTTCAGTATATTTTCCAGATTTCATATTTCCATCCAGATATTATATTTCTTAAATTATCATAGAATATTTATAATTTTATGTATGGTAATATTTTAATTGCTCGGTCTGTGCATGTGAAACATGGGTCACATTGTACTATGACCAATTGTGCATCAGTGATGTGATGACCTACACAAGCGTATTGCATTGCCCCTATGTTGGTTATAGATGGTGTTCTTACAATTGAATGTCTAACCCTTCCATCTTCTATTGCATATGAATGATATAAGGTACCTCGTGGTGCTTCGATGTAACTTTTGGTAATTGGTGCATCATTCATTTCCCAGCTTCTGTTGGTTATTTTACCCTCAGTTATTTGTGCAATTGCTTGTCTGATTATTTTTGTTGCTTCTAAAATTTCAAATACACGTACAAGAAGGTTTGATTTAACATCACCATCATCTTGTGTAATTACATCAAATTCAAAAGGTTCATATTCTTTCATATCTTGTCTAAGATCTTTTGAAACTCCCGTAGCACGTAGGGTGGGTCCACTGGTACCAAGTTTTATAGCATCTTCCTGGGGCAATGTTCCTACACCTGTTATTCGAGACATTATCATAATATCCGAAACAAAACGGTCAGCAAATTCAGTAATTTTTGTTTCAACTGTGTCCATCCCTTCTTTGATTTTTTGGATTCTTATCGTATCTAGGTCACATCGAGGTCTTATACCTCCAATGATACTTACACCGTATTGAACTCGGTTTCCACCGATCATTCTTAGTAATTCCATTACTGTTTCTCTGATATAGAATAGTCTCATAGCAAATGTTTCATGTCCCAAAACTTCACATCCATGGGCTAAATATAGCATGTGACTGTGTAATCTTTCTAATTCTGCCATAATTATTCTGATATATCTAGCCCTTTCTGGAACGTCTATTTCTAGGGCTTTTTCTGCCACTAATACGGAGTTCCAGATATGGACATTAGAGCAGATACCGCATATTTTCTCGGTTAAGCTGTTGGCTTTCTCTACAGGAAGTCCTTCCATTATTCTTTCGATACCTCTGTGATTAATTCCAATATTTATCTCTGCGTCTCTCACTATTTCATCCTCTACAAATAACCTCACTCTGTAGGGTTCGATTGCAGCAGAGTGAACTGGACCCATTGTTATTTCAGTTTCAATAACATTTTTGGGTATTTTACCATTTTCTTCCATTTATTAACCCTTCTAAATTCTTTTGTATCATTTTTTGAAATATAGGTAAAATATTTACATTTTTTTTGATGGATCTGAGAATATCACTGCTATTACAAGACCTATAGCTATAATTGCCAAAATAATTTTTAACAATGTACTTGTTAACATTTTATAACTCACCAATTTTACCAATAATAAATGTAACTCAAAATATCTGCTCTGCTGTAGATTTTAAAAGTTATTTTTTTAGCATTTTCTTTTTTTCATTGAGGGTTAGATCTTCTACAATTGCCTGAGGAAGTCCTGTTTTGAGGATCTTACCTCCGCGCATAATTGATGCTCTATCACAGACATCTAGAACGAAATCCATATCGTGACTGATTATGAGAAATGTCTGATTCATTTCGTCTCGAGCAGTTCTAATGGAATCAGTAACCTGAATCCTTGTGATAGGATCCATAGTACCTGTAGGCTCATCTAGAATCACAATATTTGGTTCTTTAATTAAAACTTGGGCCAAGGCAACTCTGTGCCGTTCTCCGCCACTCAGTTCATCAGGATATTTTGTTAGAATTTTTACTGCATACTCTTTATCGAATCCTACTGCATGTAGTACGTATAATGCTTTCATTTTGGCAAATTCTGCCGGTAATTCTAGGCTGATGGCATCGGTTAGGTTACCTAAAACATTTTGATGAGGATACAAACTATATTCTTGGTGTAAAATTCCAAGATAAGGTTTTACACGACCCCTACCCATGATACCCTTCTCAGTCATGTCTACCCATTTTTCTCCTAACTTTACCATTATTTGACCACTACTGGGATCTGTGAGGCCAAATAAAATTCTAGATAAAGTTGTTTTACCTGCACCAGACAAACCTACAATCCCATATATTTCTCCTTCATTCACTGTGAGGTCTATGCCATCAACGGCTTTCACTACCCCTCTTTCAATGGAGTAGTAGTGTTTCTTGACCCCTTCCATTTTGATAATGGGCCCTCCAGTTTTAAATTCTACTTTCTTTTCTGGGAGCGGTACATGACTCATAAAACTTTGAACTACAGTTTCAGGGTCTCCTTCTTCTATTATTTCGCCTTTATCTAACCAGATTGCATAGTCTGAAAGATGGCGCATAACTTCTGGCCAGTGGGAAGTAACTACCATTGTAGTTCCTTTACTTTTTACCCCATCAATAATGGCTTGGTGAATTAGTTCTGCAGTTTTAGGATCTAAAGTTCCTGTTGGTTCATCTGCAAGGAATATCATCGGTTCTTTAGCCATTTGTCTTGCTAGTACTACTCTTTGTTTTTCTCCACCACTAAGGTCACGGGCTATATGTGTTATTCGGTGGGCCATTTGGGCCATTTCTAGCATTTCTATTGCTAGATATATGCTTTCTTCATCTTCATGGCCGGTAATGGATTTTATAACGTTGTCTATTACTGTGTCGTCTTCGTAGAGAGCAAAAGTTCTTTGTAACATTATTGATATTCTACGTTTTATAGCTGCAAAGATTCTTCTGTCGGAATTCCAGAAATCAATGCTTTTGGCTTCAAAAAGTCCTCCACATTTACAATTTTTACCATCCATTGATGGAGGTTCAACTCTTAGACATATGGGACATATGGCAAGATTGTATATTATCTGGCCTTGATCTGGTTTGTACTCCTTCATTCCTCTAAGCATGTTTATAAGGGCAGATTTTCCTGATCCGCTCCTTCCAAGTATTCCTAAAACAGTTCCTTCGTTGACGGTAATGTCAAGGTTTTTGAGTATTTCCACTCCATTAAATGTTTTAGTGACGTTTTTTATTTCTATAAAAGACATATGAACACACCAATTTTAGTTATTCCCATTAATTTCAGTAAATTTTACTTTTTTTTAGTTGGTTTATTATTCAGATCCACAAAGAGGAGTTTCACATCTAGGACATTTTGTATTTCTACATGGTACAGCTCTGGTTTTTGGCGATTCATAACCACAATTTGGGCATTTACATATTCTAGGAGGACCTGCACCTAATCCCTGACCACCGAATGATCTTCTCTCTAATAATGAAGGTTCAGTTTTTATAATTATTTCTTCATCTTCTAATTTTACAATATCCTCAGATTGACACTCTAAGCATTTATCATATTCTTTTTCACTACTAAGCCATTCAAATCCACAAATATTACATTTATATCTTTTTTTATCGGTTATGTAATCATCTCCCCCAATAATTATCGTATTTCCCTCTATTAGAGCTTTAGATATCTTTTTTCTAGCTGAAGATAATATTCGATGAAATGTAGGTTGTGAAATTTCCATTATCTCAGCAGATCTTATTTGCTGTATATTATGATAATCTCTGAGTCTTATTGCTTCAAATTCGTCAAGTGAGATTTTCACTGGTTCTAAAGAGTCATTATTCTCTTTTTCTGGTTTAAAACACCGTATTTCAGGTTCTTTAGATATTTTTCTAAATATTCGAGGCCGAGACATATAATGAATATATATTCAAAACTATTATATAATCTTTAGTAAAGATTCTTAAATTAATAAAATCAAATTAATTCAAATTCCAAAAATTAACATAAAATAACGTTATTTTATAATTTAAATAGTTCTTAAAAAAGTCTTAATGAAATATATGGGAGAGTTATGATGGATGTAACAGTACTTTCAGAAAATACAAAACTAAAAAATTCAAATCTACATACAGAACATGGTTTATCATTATTGGTTGAAAAAGATGATAATATAGTACTTTTTGATACTGGAGGGCCTGAAGGTAGTGCAATCCAAAATGCGGAATCATTAAATCTTGACTTATGTGATGTAGATGCTGTAGTTATATCACATGGACATGATGATCATACTGGTGGACTTTTGGATTTTTTCAAATTAAATGACGATGCACCAGTATATCTCAAGAAAGAAGCTTTAAATCCTCATTATACTTGCAGTAGTAATAATAAAGAATTCATTGGAATGGATGAGAGGATTATTGAGGAGTATAGTAATAGGATCAAATTTATTAGTGAAACAACAGAAATATTAGAAGATTTTTTTGTAATGCCTAACATTTACCAAAAATATCCTACACCTACGACTAACAATATACTATTTTCAAAAGAAGATAATAAAATTTTAATTGATAAATTCCAGCACGAACTATTCATGGCAGTGAAAAGTATTGGTGAAATAGATATATTTTCTGGTTGTGGGCACAAAGGTATCATGAACATAGTTTGTTCTGCGGAAGAAGCTTTTCCGCATATGAAAATAAAAACTATTATTGGAGGATTCCATTTTCAAGCAGGTAAAATATCAACATTTACAGCAAAATCAGAAGAGATAGAAAATACATCACGAATGATAAAATCCGATGGTATTGAAAAAGTTTACACAGGGCATTGTACTGGCAAATATGGATATCAAATAATGAAAACAATATTAGAAGATAGAATTGACCAGTTATACACTGGTAAAAAGATAGTTATTTAATAAAAATTAACTAGAATGTCAACATATTTATCTCCTGTTTTCAAGAGAATCAACCTAATTAGGGATTTCAAATTGAATATGTCAAAAAAAGATGAAATAGTCCAATATTATAATGTTTTTGCTATTTCACTGAAGGGTTTTACTTCCCTGAGGTCTAATAATTTCATTGGACCAAAGAAGTTTATTATTGTTTCTTTGTCTGGAGCATCTATTATGAAATATCCTTTATGATCTATCCTTCCATCTAAAGGACAGCTCATATAAGCTCCAACAATTTCAATACCTGCACTCTTAATATGCTCATCAGAAAAAAGCCCTTTAATCATATCTTTCCCATCAGCCGATAACAAAGGGCATTCAGAGGCAAGATGTGTGTGCTCTGCAACAAATAACATTATTATCACCTATAATATATTATGTAGGTATTTGAATAAATAATTTTCCTTTATCTTTAAAATCAGGTTTAAGGTTTTCTAAGCCCGTTTACAATGTAATGGAATGTACCGATTTTTTGGGTATTGATAGTGTCAAAACCATACTGGGCGAGTATTTCAATCACTTGTTCAGAGGATAATTTCACATCAAATGGAGGTCCTGGATTGTTTTCAATTTTTCTAAATTCAACAACTGAAAATATCCCTCCAGATTTGATTATCCTATTAATATTATCCATAACTGGTTCTACCTCATTTTCCGCTACAAATCCATGGAGAACATTAGCCATCATAACATGATCAACAGAATCATCATTTAATGGAATATTTTCTGTAATATCTGCAAGAACCGCCTCCATATTATTAAAATCATTATCTCTGATCTTGGTTTTCACTGTTTCAATGGATTCTGGATAAACATCAACAGCATAGACCCTTCCTTGTTTGCCCACCATTTTGGATGCTTCAATTGATATGTATCCATCACCACATCCAGCATCTAAAAATACATCCCCTGATTTAATACCTGCATTTTTAAGAACTTCTTCAGCATTAATTATATTCTGTGTTGATTTACCAGAATGCACATGGCTATGTTTCTTATCCATACAATATCGCCTCCTAAATTTTATTAAATTTTTATATTTTAATTCCTGACTTTCAACCTTCAATTCTGTTTTGGGAAATAGGAATATTCAATATTTTATTTAAAAAAATTTTAAATTTGATTAAAGTGCTTCTAGAGCGTTTACAACACAACCAATATTCTCACCGTTCATTCCTACGATGACATCGTCTGGTTTGATGTCTGCAAATTTCCTTGAACCACTGCATCCTAAAGTTATGTTAGGTCTTTTGGTTGTGTATGGTCCTGCAACCGCATCACCACAAATGGATTGGATTCCAGCAAAATCTGCCTCAAAACGACCACCTAAAGTATATACCATCGCTTGAGCCAACTGCATAGCTTGTTTAGGGTTACAAATTACAACCACAACATCTGGATCAAATGGTGCTGTTTCGAGTGGAGCGTAAATTATCGCTTTCATGATAGGATCAATTTTCGGAATTGCATCAACAGTTCTCTTAGCAGAACCTAAACTTGAAAATCTTCCAAGCGAATAATACATTTCACCAGATCTTACCTTTTCAGGCGGTTCCATAAGTCCTATTGCTCCAGCCCCACCTTTACACGATTGTTCTTTTGCAGTTGCATAAAATGTTGATCCTTGTGCTGCCATCTGAACCATTTCACAGTGCCTAGCATTCTTCTCGATCTTAGAAATCCCTTCAGGAATGTCTTCTTCTTTCAAAACAAGTTTAATTGCTACTGGAGACTTTTCTAATTCTAACTTATTCTTTATCTTCAGTGATAAATCTTTATATCCGTTTACATCACAACTACTCATGATTTCACCTCTAATCATAATGTGTAGCAACATCAATATATTTTTTAGTTATAACAGCGTGAAGTACTCATTTAATCTATTAAAATACCTAAATTATAATGTGTTCAAATAGAAACAAGTAAAATTAGATGGGATTAAAAAAAAACGAAGACCATAATAGATATTAAAAATGGTAAAAATAGGATATACATAAATAATTAAAATAAATATCTATTTTTTTTAAATTAAGCTTTAGATCTTGCACCATCAACTAATTCTTTTATTTTAGCTTTTATATTCGAAGTATTTTCAACAACTGTCCCGGTTACTATGATATCAGCACCAGCTAAAGAAACTTTTTCTGCATCTTCACCTGTTCTGATTCCCCCACCCACAATTACTAGGGTGTCAGTGGCTTTTTTTACCATTTGAATCATTTCTTCAGGAATGTGCTGATTAGCACCTGATCCTGCTTCTAAATAAAGCAGTTTCATACCCATGAACTCTGCTGCCATTGCATATGCAGCTGCCAGATCTGGTTTAATCCTTGGGATTAGCTTTGCATCACCAACCCATCCAACAGTACCTCCAGGCTCAACAACTAGATATCCCATTGATATTGTTTCAATTCCCATCTTTTTAATAGTTGGAGCCCCCAATGCTTGTGCACCTGTTATCCAATATGGATTACTGGAGTTTAAAAGGCTCATAAAAAATATGGCATCAGCATATTTACTAACACCACTTATATTCCCCGGAAACAATATTACGGGTACATCAACATTTTCTTTAAGTACTTTTGCCGTTGCATCAAGCTCTGTTGAGTCTGATGTGGATCCTCCTAACATTATTCCATCTGTCCCTCCAGAAACTGCCGCTACTGCAATTTTAACCGCATCTTCAGGGCTTTGTTCTTCAGGGTCTAGAAGTGTAAGATGTATTTTATGATCCTTTAGTGATTCTCTAATATAATTCTCAACGTTCATCTAATCACTCGCGTTCAAATTAAAGTTATACAAAAATATTACCAAAAAAATATATCAAAATCAATATTAATAATATCCGAAATAAATAAAATTAAGTTCATAATTTAACATGAAGGATTATAACCTCCTGTTAAATCATATATGAACTATTTAACCTCTCGATTCCTTCGCCTTGTATCTTAAGCCCTTGTAACCGCATTTTCTACATGTTTTAGCGGTTGGAGGGTTTCTTGCATTACATTTAAGGCAAATTTTAATCTTGAAAAGTCTATTCTCTGCTTCTTCAAATCTAGCCATTTTTAGCCTCCTATAAACTCATTTTGAATCTTAACAACTTCTACACTTGTTTTAGCGCATGCATATGCCTCTAATAACTCATAGTTGAGTTTTAGAAAATGAGGTCCCCACTTGAACTGGGACATTATTTCAACAGCATTATCTTTAAGCCCCACTATATAAAAAGTTGCTGCAATTGCCTCTGCAGTAGAGAGTTTGCATGGTTTTCCATAGTTAGTTGGATTGGATGCAACAAGAAAAGGAAGAGTTCTATGATATTTTTTACCTTTAAACATTGTGCTCGATTTCTGTATTCTATTCCATGAGCAATCAAGGCCTACAATACCATTTTTTTCAACGATTTCTCTGTCTTCTGGTGAAGCAGACTTTTCTGTGAAGGGATCTAGAACAAGCGCTCCTCTAGGCAGCATGTTTAGTTTTGTAACTACTCTAATCTTGCCTTGCTTTTGAAGTTTCAATGTTGTGCATTTCTTTGGGTCGCACTGTTCTGCATGATACACTGTTACATTCATGATTATACATCTCTACCTTAAACTTTCCACTATAAAAATCATTGCAATATCATCGAGCATTAAATTTTTTTATTATGTACTCCAAATTTTATTGCTTTTAATTGAATGGGACTATGAATCATTACGTTCATTTTCCAATATCATTGATACTGCACAACCAGGATTTGTTATATCTTCAAGATCATAATAACGTCCGCCCGAGGCCACAGCAAGCTCCATATTCATATCCCTACCATATTTAACTGCAAGTTCAAAATTCACAACAATGGTTTGTATTTCATTATCTTTCAGTTCACCAGCAATTTTCAATGCATCTTTCCGAGGATTTTTATCAACAGCAACATTTGGCATGCCATCTGTGAGTATCAACATCATAGGCACATATTCTGGCTTGAATTTTTCTTTTTTAAGAATCTCAAATCCCTTTTTCATCCCTGATGCTAATGGGGTTGTGCCCCCAATGGTTATGTTATCAATTTGTTCCCTAAATGAAGTTGCTCTCTTGGTTGTTGGGATTATAACAAAAGCTTCTTTACCCTTAAAACCAATAACACTTATTTTATCGCCTTGCCGTCCTGCATCATCAATGACATTAATGAGAATATCCTTTATCCTTTCAGCCTTCCTTTCGGAGTACATAGATCCACTTATATCCACAACTAGGGCTAAAGAAGCTTTTGCTCCATGTTTTCGAACTTTATGCCTAAGATCTTCACTTTTGACCTTGATAACTCCATCAGAACTCATAGCAGCCGCTCTTAAAGTGGCATCAATAGCAATATCATTTTTTAAATCCTTTGAAAGCCTACTTTTGACATATTTGCCCTTTTGAGTAGTTGAATCTACTCGTTTACCATAGAGTTTTTTCTTTTTTTTCCCTTTAATTTTAAGCAATTTTTTTATATCAAGATCCTGGTCACAAGAATCTATATCCCCTTCCTTCTCCAGACTCTTAATTTTTTTACCTTTCTCCTTAGTGTCGGGATTATCATCTAACTTTTCAGGTGTTTGATCCCCAGGATATTGTGCATTCTTATTTTCCTGCTCATTTGATTTTCCTGGTTCCTCACCTGATTCTCGTTCCGGTAAATTATTTTCTCCTTTTTCTCCTTTTTCTACAAGATCTTCAGGTTGTTTGGTTCCTTCAGGACTTTGCCCATTACCACTTTGATCCTCTTGTTTATCAGAATTTTGAATTTCTTTTTGTTCCTTTTTTTTCTTAGAAATATCTTCATTAGCTTTTTGAATCATCTGGTTGATCTTATTTTTATTTTGAGATGATTTATGGACCCTTTCACCCAGTACAAGTAAAACTGCTTCCTCGACATGATCTGTGTTTACTTCATCCATGTTTTGATAGGCTGCAATTGTCTTTGAAGTCTTTAAAATTGCTATATCTGCCCTGTGACCATCAACTCCCACTTCCATGCAAATATAAGCTATAATTCCCATAATATCTTTAGAAACATACACTTTCTTGAGCATTTCCCTTGCAGTTACAATACTCTCCAATATCAAGTTTTGTTCCTTCTTGAACTTCTCTTTGAATGCAGATGGATCTTTTTCGAATTCTTCACGCCTCTCCATTATTTGGACCCTTTCTTCCAAATTCATGATGCTATGAACAGATATATGAAGGCCTATACGATCTGAAAGTTGAGGTCTTAGCTCACCTTCTGCAGGGTTCATTGTACCCACTAGCATGAAGTTGGATGGATGTGCAACAGAAACTCCTTCCCTTTCAACAATGTTAACACCATATGCAGCAGCATCCAGTAACACATCAATTAGGTTGTCATCTAAAAGGTTAATTTCATCAACATAAAGGATATTTCTATTGGCATCAGCAAGTATTCCAGGTTCTAATGATTTTATACCTTCTTTTAAGGCTTTTTCTATATTAATTGATCCAACTACTCTATCTTCAGTTGAACCTAAGGGCAGTTCAACTACACGCATGTTTTTAGTTTCAACTTCATATCCTTCTGATTTGCACGAATCACAGAGTGAATCTTTGTCATCAGGATCACAGTTAAAAGCACAGCCCTTAATAACTTTTATTGGGGGCAAAAGATCGGCTAAAGCCCTGACTGCTGTTGTTTTTCCTGTTCCTTTATCTCCTTTAATTAAAACGCCACCAATACTAGGATTTATAGCATTCAGTATTAGAGATTTTTTAACGTCATCTTGACCCACAATTGCTGTAAATGGAAAAATAAGATTTTTCAATAGTCTCACCTTTTATTAGACGTGTGTTCTCTTGATTTGTTTTAATGATCAATATATTTTATTGTCTATATAAAATTTAATGGATAAATAGTTAGTTAAAAATGAGATTTATCCAAAGATATGCCTTCCATTATCCTGATTTTTTTATGTGTGATTTCTAATAACAAATAATAAATAATACACAAAACATAGTTAAATTTAGGTGATAATATATGTGCACAGTAGGAGGGCCAATGGCCGATATTAAGATGAAAAAACTTAAAACCAAGCGTTACAAATGTTTGGACTGTGGAAACGAATTTAAAGGCATTGGAAAAAGAGTTGTATGCCCTTCATGTCAGTCCGACAACGTCAAAGAATTGGATTAAGTCCAAATGAAATTTTATTTTTAATTGGAAGATCCGGGGAATTGGGCCTATCAAAGACAGGCCGTGATATACAGATATTCATAGGGACACCTGAAAAGGAAGAAATTGTTGTTTTCCTTGGGAAGGATGATTTAATAGCTGTTTCTACATTTAATGCAGGATTAAAAGAAGAAATTGGAATAAAATCCATGATTTATCTTATTAAAGAATTCTCATCACCAATAATTGTTCTTCCTAAAGATCATCCCACTTCAAAAAGGCTTAAGATGGTTGTTGCATGTGGAGATCATATAAGATTAGATTGTAATGTACAGGCAGGAACACATCCAGAACAAGATATCCTATGTGCATGTGAAGATCTTTCAGGTTTGGACATCACAGCAGTACCAAATGGTGTTGAAATAAAAGGACTTATTAAAAACTATAAAATTGAAAAATTATAGTAATAATACCCCAAAATCTGTAAAAACCACTAGAAATAACCCCTAATAACATGAATTTATACAACTAATAATTTAATATAGTAGTAAACACTTAATGTATACTATGATTTTTTATGAATTTTATCAAATATTTGGACAGATAGTGTTTGTTATTGTTTTAGTAATACTCGCATTACTTTCCTTGACTTTGATATTAGGAAAACTTTTACTTAAGGAAGATAAACTTGTTTTTCCACGACTTTTGCTTTTTACAATAGATATGTTCTATGGACTCTTCAAAAAGTTCTCTGAGAATGTTGGGGTAGACGCTAAAATAGTTGATCAGATAGGTGTAGAAGTAAGGAATAGTGTAAACGAGAAATACTTCAAAAAAATAGAACCACAAGATAAAATATTGGTTCTTCCGCACTGTTTAAGACATACTGACTGTGAAGCCAAACTCGAATCTTCAGGACTCGTCTGCACAGATTGTAATAGATGTGTTATAGGTGTTCTTAAAAATAAAGGAGAAGATATGGGATTTAAAGTATTTATCATACCAGGATCAACTTTTTTAAAGAAAATACTTGAAAAAAATGATTTCAAAGCTGTTCTTGGAGTTGCTTGTTACCAAGATCTTAATTTATCAATGATGAAACTATCAAAATTTTCATGTCAAGGAGTTCCACTATTAAAGGATGGTTGTATCAACACCAAAGTGGATGCAAAAGCTGTACTTGAAAAGATGGGAGAAATCCAAGAAAAAGAGAAACGACCAGGAATCAGTGGCTGTGATAATGAATCATATACTCCCAAAACATTGTAATATAAATTATTCTATAATTTTTTAAAATGATTGAAGACTTTTTTCTACTTCTATTTTAAATATACATATTTATATTTATAAATTTCTACTAACAACACCAGATATAATACTATTATCAAATTTACAATATTATAACAATGTCTCATCAAGTTTAACTCCTTCCACAACAGTGTATGTTCAAAAATACTGGGCAAAAGCACCTAAAAATGGATTCCTAGGTACTGGAGTAAATCTCCAATTAACTGTCCCAGTAGGAATCCAACCCATAGCTTACAACAACATAATCTCCTTCTCAGCAGTTCAAACTGGACAAGCAGCACCAACAATACCATAACTTATTTTTTTATTAATAAAATTATTATTTTTTTTTAAAAAGGATTTATTTAATCATGTTCATCGCAGGGATTTATAATTGAAAAATAATAAAAAAAAGATTTTTATTTAATAATTTGAATACACTTTTTATAACTTCATTAACTCAGAACAATGTTAAAAAAATTCATAGCATGAAGTCTTTATTCATAAATCTGGACAACAAAAAAAATGTATTGATAATATTGTTAAATTCTCAAAGTTTATTTATTTTGTAGACCTAACTAAACTATTCATTAAATATTAAAAAAATTTAAAAAAGTTATCTTTAGTGAGGTTACTCCAATGGAAAAAGTTCTTTTTATATGTGCAAGTCACACGTAAAAATGGTAATACTGCTCAGGTACTCTCAAAATGTGCTGATACAATAAAAAAACATGGATTGAAAACTGAGATCATTTATTTACAAAATAAAAATATTGAATCCTGTCACGCGTGTGGTAAATGTGCAAAAATCAAGAAATGTAAGATAGACGATGGATTAAACGGAATAATAGATAAAATAAGAGATTCTAAAGGTTTCATAGTAGGAACTCCAGTATACTTTGGAACAGCGAGGGGAGATTTAATGGCAGCACTACAGAGAATCGGATACGTTTCAATGAACACTGACAGATTTCTTTCATGGAAAGTTGGTGGGCCAATTGCAGTTGCAAGTCGTGGAGGACAAACATCCACAATTCAAGAACTTCTGATGTTTTACTTAATAAATGAAATGATAGTACCCGGTTCAACCTATTGGAATATGGTATTTGGAAGAGAAAAAGGAGATGCAGTCAAAGATGAAGAGGGTATGCAAACTATAAGAAATTTCGGAAAAAACGTTGCTAAAACTCATCACCAAAATAGTGTAGATTTTATAGAATTGTATCAATAAAATTTTTATAAACGGTAAAATCATGTCAAATGGACAGCTTTATGAGAAGTACGCCGCATATTACGATAAAATATATGCATATGTTGATTATGAAGGAGAATCTGAATTCATAAATTGGGCTGTAAATAAACATAAAACTAGTTCCGGGGTTGAACTATTAGATGTGGCCTGTGGAACAGGATCGCATGCTCTGATTCTTAAAAATAATTTCAATATCACAGGTGTAGATATAAATGAAAATATGCTTAAGATAGCACGTGAAAAGGTTGTAGAAGCAAATTTTGTCCATGGTGACATGAAACAACTGGAAATTATATCTAAGTTTGATGTTATCATCTGTATATTTTCAGCGATTCATTATAACACCAGTTATAAAGAACTTGAATGTACCCTAACGAATTTCTATAATCATATGGAAAATGGTGGAATTTTAATCTATGATTTAAGTTTTAATACAGATAATTGGATCGAAGGAATTGTTAGTGTAGACACTGTGGTTGAAGAAGAACTTAAAATCGCAAGGATATGCCAATCTAGACTAGAAAACGGAATTTTCAATGCTAATTTCGTTTTTCTTGTGAAAGATAATGATGAATTTGATTTTGATATAGACGAACACAAGTTAGGTGTTTTTGAAATAGACAAAGTTAATAAAATAATGGAAAAAATAGGATTTAAAACTTATATATATGGGAATTTCACATTTGAAACATGGAAAAGTGGAGAATGTGAAAGACCAGTATATGTGGGGATTAAAAATACTGAAAGAGGTAGATAATATGAGAATAGCAGTTTCGGTTACAGATGATGAAAAATTTACTCAACATTTTGGAAGGGCTCAGAAATTTCTTATCTACGAATTCAATGGGGAAAAAACAGAATTTATTGATAGGCGGGAATCTATTAAAATTCCAGGTGAAAAACATCAATGGGGAAAATCTCTAAAAGTAGTTGATGACTGTGATGTTGTTATATGTTTACAGATAGGAATGACTGCAAAACCCGGGCTAAAAAGTATGGGTAAAAAGGTTGTTGAAGATAAAGGACCAGTAGAAGAGGTTTTAACTAGATTTGTTGAGCATGAAAAATTTATGAACAAACCATTGAACTTCTAGAATGGGATAAAGGTAAAATAAATATATATACAATAATAAATTAATCTACAATCAATTTTAAATATAATTATTAGGTGCCTAAAAAATGAAAGTATTAATAACATACAACTCAGTTCACCGTGGAAACACAGAGAAAATTGCAAAAACAATGGCAACAGCAATTGATGCAGACCTGATTAAATACGACAAAGTGGATGGTTACAACATCTTGGACTACGATTTAATAGGCTTTGGCTCTGGAATCTATTACGGCAAAGCAAACAAAGAGCTTATAGAATTTATAGATAGTTTACCCCATGTAAAAAAACGAAATGCATTCGTATTCACCACCAGTGGTAAGGAAAATCCAAAATACATCGATGCTATATCAGAGTTACTTTCAGAACACGGTTTTGAAGTTGTGGGAAAATTCTCATGCAAAGCATTTGATGTTTGGGGCCCATTAAAATTAATTGGAGGCATTAACAAAGGTAGGCCAAATTCAGAAGACCTTAAAAATGCTGAAATTTTTATTAAAGAATTAGTAGAAGATTTAACTGATAAATAGAAGATTTAAGCAAATATAAACTAAATCCTATAGAATATCATTATTATTTTTTAAGTCGTTACAAAAATTTTAATATTTGATTAAAGATCTGTTCCCATGATAAAAACTATATACCATGAAGTTAAATTCAATAAGCACGGTGTAGATATCAATCCTAATACTGTTTTTAAAATTGTTACATGATCAGGTAATGGATCTTCAACAATATTTATAAAACATGAATAAGAGTTATAAAATAAATGATTTTAATCTAAATACTTGATTATGATTTTTTGTATTATATCCCAAATATGAGTTTTTAATTATAAATTTATACAGGTAAGAGTGATAGAATGGCTAAAGCAAGACGTAGAAGAGTAAGAGATACTTGGAAAGAAAAAGAATGGTACACGATAATGACTCCTAAAGATTTTGGAGATGCAGAAATAGGTACAACACCTGCAAGAGACCCTGAACTTCTGGTTAGAAGAACAGTTGAATCTTCACTTCGTGAACTCACTGGAGACTTCAGTAAACAGTATATTAAACTTTTCTTCCAGATTAGAAATGTTGCTGGAACCACAGCAAACACAGAATTTGTTGGGCATCAGGTTACAACCGACTATGTCAGAAGTATGATAAGAAGGGGAACAAGCCGTATAGATGCAATAGTCAATGTCACATCAAAAGATGGTATAAAGCTAAAGATTCATGTGCTTGCTATTACAATTAAAAGGGCTAAATCTTCCCAACAGAAATTTATAAGGGAAACCATGGAAAAAATGGTCCAAAACGCAGCTAAGGATAAAAACTTCCAAGAACTCATTGAAGATGTTCTAGGCGGTAAAATGGCATCACACATTTACCACGAATCTAAAAAGATTTATCCTCTAAAACGTGTTGAAACCATTAAAACTCGTGTAATTGAAGAAAAATAATAACGCGGGAGTTAAATGATTAATCCTCTGGAATATGTGTTCCTTATAGTGGTCATGGGTATTATTACCTACTGGAGAAAGGCCCTTGATCTCTTCGGATCCATTTTCATGATTATAATGGGTATAGTAATTATTTTTACAGCCGGTGTACACTGGCTTATTTTAATATTCCTTTTCCTGATTCTTGGACTTGTTTCAACCAAATATAAACACCAATATAAGAAAGATATCGGTGTTTATGAAGGTACAAGAACACTGAAAAATGTTATTTCTAATGGGATAGTGCCATTTATAATGGCCGCCTTTGGAAACTATGGAGGATTTATTGGTTCAATAGCAACAGCAACAGCAGATACACTTGCAAGTGAAATTGGTGTTACTGTACAGCCAAGACTCATAACAACATTTAAAAAAGTGCCTCCAGGAACAGATGGTGGAATTTCCGTGCTTGGAACCGCCGCAGGAATTATTGGTGCAGGGATAATAGGAGTAGCAGCCTATCTGTTAGGAATAATCCCTGATCCATTCTTAACTCTTAAAATCTCTATAATAGCAGGTACCGTTGGCTGCTTTGTAGACAGTATACTCGGAGCAGTATTAGAACGAAGAAATTATATTTCCAACGAGTACGTAAATCTAATAGCTACAATCACAGGAGCTGCCTTAGGCATCATCATGGTTTAGGTGATAAAATGAAAGGAATCATAATGATCATAGACGGGATGGGAGATCGTCCCCTAAAAGCACTAGGATACAAAACACCCCTAGAATCTGCAATAACACCCAATATGGATAAAATGGCAGAAAACGGAATATGTGGAATTATGGATCCAATAAAACCAGGTATACGGCCTGGAAGCGATACATCACATATATCTATACTTGGATATAACCCTTATGAAGTTTATACAGGTCGAGGCCCTTTTGAAGCTGCAGGAGTTGGGGTGGATGTTCTCCCCGGAGATATAGCATTCAGATGCAATTTTTCAACAGCAGATGAGAATGGGATTATTACTGACAGACGTGCAGGAAGAATAAGGAAAGGAACTGAAGAGCTGGCCAGATCTATAAATGGTATTAATGTTGATCAAGATGTTAAGGTCATATTTAAAGAATCAACTGGTCATAGAGCTGTCTTAGTTCTTAGGGGCCCTGGTCTTTCAGATAAGGTTTCGGATGCAGATCCAAAACATGAGGGAAAAGCTCCAAAGATGGTTGTAGCCTTAGATGGATCCCAAGAAGCTAATAAAACTGCAAATATTCTAAATAAAATAGTTAAAGAATCCTATGAAGTACTCAAAAATCATCCTCTGAATTTGAAACTAATAGATGCAGGAAAACATCCTGCTAATATAATCATTCCAAGGGGTGCTGGTGCAGTTCCTAATGTTCAACCATTTGGTGAAAAATATGGTTTGAAACCTGTTTGTATTGCTGAAACAGGATTAATCAAAGGAATAGCCAAAATCGCTGGTATGGAACTAGTCGATATTGAAGGTGCAACAGGTGGTATTGACACCAACCTGGAGAATATAAAAAATGGCATTTTAGAAACCGCTTCAAAGGACTATGATTTTATGCTGATTAATGTAGATGGTGCCGATGAAGCAGGTCATGACGGTCAAATGGAAGAAAAAATCAAATTTATTGAGAAAGTTGATGCTGTTATAGGAGATCTCATGCAAATAGAGGATGTTTACTTCATATTGACTGCTGATCACTCCACTCCAATATCTACCATGGATCATACAGGAGATCCTGTTCCAATAGTTATTTGTGGACCAGAAGTACGTGTCGATGATGTGAAAAAATTCAATGAAAGAAGTGTGGCAAAGGGTGGATTGTGCAGGATCAGAGGAAACAATATCATGGATATACTCATGGATCTCATGAACCTATCAACCAAATTCGGAGCATAAAGAGGTTACAATAATGGTACGTGAAATTCCAAAACTTTTTGGTACATCAGGCATCAGAGGAAAAATAGGTTCAGATATTACACTAGAGGTTGCAGTTAATGTGGGTATGGCAATTGCAACATATGCTGGCGGTAAAGGATCTAAAATAGTTTTAGGCTATGATTCAAGAACATCTAATGTGATGATTGAAAATGCTGTTACTGCAGGAATATTACAATGCGGTTTTACAGTTCTTAAAATGGGAATGGCACCTACACCACTTGTTGGTTACGCAACAATGAAACTTAAAGCAGATGCTGGTGTAATGATTACAGCATCCCATAATCCTCCAGAATATAACGGAATAAAGTTATGGAATCCTGATGGAATGGCCTATAGGCAGGATCAGGAGCGGGTTATAGAAGAGATTATCCACAATAAAAACTTTAATACCGTAACGTGGAAAGATATAGGAAAGATTGAAGAAGTAAAATATGTTGTCTCAGAATATATTAAAGATCTCCTAAATCAATCCGCTGTAAAGCCCGGTATTAAAGTTGTAGTAGATTGTGCAAATGGAGCTGCATCATATTTATCCCCATTAATTCTCAGAAAGGCAGGTTGTTCAGTTTTAGCTATTAACTCACAGCCGGATGGATTCTTCCCAGGAAGACTGCCTGAACCATCGGAAAAAAATCTTCAAGAACTTATGAAAGTGGTCAAAGCTACCAAAGCAGATATTGGAATAGCACATGACGGCGACGCTGATAGGATGATAGCCATAGATGAAAAAGGCCGTATGGCCGATTTTGACAAATTATTAGCAATAATATCACGTGAAATTGGGGGCAAAGTTGTTACAACCGTTGATGCATCGCTCTGCACTGATAAATGTATGGATGAAGTTGGCGGAGTTGTTATAAGAACTAAAGTTGGCGATGTCCATGTTGCAGAATCAATTGAAGAACATGAGGCACAATTTGGTGGAGAACCTTCCGGAACGTGGATACATCCAAATTTTTGCATGTGTCCAGATGGTATACTCTCTGCAATAAGAGTTATTGAATTAGTACAAAAATATGGCCCACTATCTAAACAGCTTGATGCAGTCCCTAGTTATCCTACCATAAGGGATAAGGTGAATTGTGAAGAAAAACAAAAAGAACTTATAATGAAGAGTGTTGAAGAAAAACTTCATATTATTCTTGACGATGTAATCAATGTAAATCGCATAGACGGTGTCAGAATTACAATGACAGATGGAAGTTGGGTACTTATAAGACCCTCAGGTACAGAATCCTACATCCGGATCACTTTAGAAGCAACCAGTAATGAGAAGGCCCAGATGATAAGGGATCAATGTTCAGAGTTCATCAAAGGGTTACTATAAATTTATTTTTTTACAATTTCTAAAATTAAATATATTTTTTTTAATTATCTTTTCTACAAAATCAACAAATATTTATTATTTTTATTTATTTTTGTAAAACTAAAGATTTTATTTAGAGTCAAAATTTATTAAAAGGATGAATACAACATTATACATATCTATTAGAAATTATGCTAACAGAATTAGATTTATGGGATAAACGGGATTTTGAGAGGTATTTAATATGAAGGCAGTTATATTGACAGCAGGTGAAGGAACAAGAATGAGACCACTGACCGTTACGAAACCAAAAACAATGCTTCAAGTTGGTGGAAAACCAATTTTACAGTACAATGTTGAATCGCTTCGGGATGCAGGTATCAAAGATATTACCATGGTTGTTGGATATCGTGAAGAAATTATTAAAGATCATTTCAGAAATGGTACACATTTAGGTGTTAATATAAATTATGTAACACAAGAACAACGTCTTGGAACTGCACATGCAATAGGATCCACAAGGGGTACTGTTGAAGAGAGTTTCATAGTATTAAACGGGGATATTATTGTGGATCCTATCCTAATCAAGGATCTTATAAAAAAATATCAGGCAGAAAATGCTAAATCAGTACTTGTATTAACAGAAGTTGATGATCCATCATCTTTTGGTGTTGTTGAACTTGATGGAGATAGAATAATCAACATAATTGAAAAACCAGGACCAGGAGAAGCTCCAAGCAACCTAATAAATGCAGGGATATATCTCTTTAGTAACCAGATATTTGAAGCCATAGAAAAGACTGAAAAATCCCAACGTGGTGAGTATGAAATAACCGACTCACTTCTAATTCAGATGAAAAATGGTGAGAAGGTTCTGGGTCTAAGATCTAAAAATAACTGGATAGATATTGGAAGACCTTGGGAACTATTAGATGTTAATGAACATTTTCTTAAAGAGTTAAAAACTGATATCCAGGGAGAACTAGAAGAAAGGGTCATAATACATGGACCAGTTTTTATTGGAAAAAATACCATAATTAGATCTGGTACATATATAATGGGACCCGTATACATCGGCGAAAACTGTGATATAGGTCCAAACACATTATTAAGAAAATATACAAGTTTAGGCAATAATGTTAGCGCAGGAAATGCAGTTGAAATTAAAAATTCGATCATAATGGACCATACTAATGTCAATCATCTTACCTACGTTGGTGATTCCATTATTGGATCTAAATGCAATATTGCAGCTGGAACAAACATTGCAAATCTTCGATTTGACGATAAAAACGTTAAAATCAGAGTAAAAGGCGATAAAATAGATTCAGGCCGCCGTAAAATGGGAGTTGTCTTTGGAGATGGAGTTAAAACTGGTATAAACTCTAGTTTCAATCCTGGCGTAAAAATAGGAGTTAACTCAAGGATTGGGGCCGGAGCAATTGTTAGTAAAGATCTAGAATCAAACAAAGTTTTGATACCCCTTCAAGAACATTACATTATCACAAATAACAGATAAAACCCAACCAAAATTATCAAAAATATTGAATAAATTTATTTCAAAGGAAGATAACATGATTAAAGAAAGCTTTGTTGTATTTAAAGGTGCAGTTATAGATGGGAAAGTTAACATAGACAATAAATCATCAGTATGGTTTAATGCAGTATTAAGAGGAGATATTGAACCTTTAGAAATTGGTAAATGTTCAAATGTTCAGGATAATTGTGTTTTACATTCATCTACAGGTTATCCATTGAATATCGGGAATTACGTTTCTGTTGGGCACGCAGCCGTACTTCACGGTTGCAATATCGAAGATAACTGTATAATCGGGATGAATGCAACTGTTCTTAATGGTGCAACCATAAAGAAAAATAGTATAGTTGGGGCGGGGGCAGTAGTAACAGAGGGGCATGAATTTCCTGAAAATAGTTTAATATTAGGTGTTCCTGCAAAAGCTGTTAGAACACTTAACCAAGATCAAATCAAGAGTATAAAAGATAATGCTATCACATATGTAGAAATGGCTAGAATTAAGAGTGAATTAAATGATTAACCCAAGTAAAGTTGTGAAAAAACTTGATCCTTATGTTCCTGGTAAATCTATCGAGGAAATAGCTGCTAATTATGATCTGGAACCAAAAAAGATAATAAAACTCGGCTCAAACGAGAATCCAATTGGACCGTCACCCATGGCTGTTGAAGCTTTAAAAAAGAATCTTGAACTAATAAGTCAATATCCTGAAACAAATTTAAATGGTTTAATCAAAGATATTGCATTATATTCCGGAGTTTCCCCATCAAATGTTATTTTAGGCGGTGATGGTGCTGATGAAATATTAGATGTGCTTGGAAAAGCTTTTATAGAACCTGGAGATGAATTCATTGTTCCTATTCCCGGTTACATGTACTATGAGTATACACTAAAAATCCAAGACGCTGTTCCAGTATACGCTAAGTGGGATGTACCATCCAACACTTTAGATGTTGAGTCTGTTATTCAAGCCATANNTTAAAGCCATAAACACTAAAACAAAGCTTATATTTCTCTGCACACCAAATAACCCAACAGGTGGGTTAATAAGTAAAGAAGATATCAAGAAGGTACTGGAAAGTACAGATGCAGTTGTAGTTGTAGATGAAGCTTATTATGAATTTTCAGGGGTTAACAATGTTGATCTTTTAGGTGAATACAAAAACCTTTTCATACTCAGAACATTTTCAAAAGTATTAGGTCTTGCGGGTATGAGAATAGGTTATGGATTATCAAATCCGGAGATTATTGAATATATGTATCGTGTTAAGCCAGTTTTTAGTTTAACAAAACTTTCAGAGGTAGCAGCATCAGCCACACTAAAAGACCATGAATACATCAAAAAATCAACAGAAATCAGTATCGATAGCAGGGAATTCCTATATAGATCACTGTCAAAATTCAAGAATCTAAAGGTTTATAAATCAAAAGCCAATTATATGTTGGTCGATATTAGAGAAACAGGATTCACTGCCAAGGAATTAAGTGAAAAACTCATGCAAAGTGGAGTAATTGTTAGAGACTGCACTTCTTTTAAGGGACTAGATGAATATTGGATAAGGGTCAGTGTTGGAACTCTTGAAAACAATGCAGAATTTATAAAAATTCTTAAAAATATAGTTGGATAAAATAACAGGAAAAGGGAACAGTCATATGACCTCATCAGATTTAACAAAGAGCGTGGATATGATCGGTATTGGTGGAATTCTNNTCCTAAATAACAGGAAACAGCCCATATGACAATGTTAAACCTAACAAAAAGTACAGATATAATCGATATTGGTGGAATTCTTGTTTCAACAATCGAATATACTGGTAAAATCTCACTTGTTATATTTGCTGCTGGATGCATGTTAAGATGTCCTTACTGCCATAATCCTGGGATAATTGAGGGCGGAAATCTGAGAGAAATCAGTGAAATCTATAATAAAATAGATGATTCACTTGATTTCATTGATAGTATTGTTTTAACAGGTGGAGAACCATTATTACAACATAAAGAAGTAATCAAAATTTTAAGATATTGTAAAGCTTTAGGACTAAGCACTAAATTAGATACCAATGGATATTACCCCGAAAAATTGGAAGAGATATTGGATTTTGTAGATTATGTTGCACTCGACATTAAAGCCCCATTTAAAAAATATAAAGAAATTATAGGTTTAGATATCGGTAAAAATGTTCAAAAAAGTATTCAAGTATGTTTAAAATCTGATGCATATTTAGAATGTAGAACAACTTATGTTCCGGGCCTTTTGAATCCGGAGGATATTAATGATATAGCAAAAATTATTGAATGTGATTTATATACCATCCAACAGTTCAATAACAAAACAGTGTTGGATGAAAAACTCAAAGTAATAGAGAGTCCTTCTAGAAAAGAGCTTTTTGATATTGCAGAATCGATTAAACCATACCAAAATAATATACAAATAAAAACCTCTGAATTTGGGAATGAAATAATTAAATAACATTTTAAGATGAGTATCAAAGATAATAAATTTTTATATCAAAATTAACTTTAAGGGAGGGTTCCCCATACCAATTTTACTCTTTGGAAGCCGTCACGTCGAACTTATAACCGGTAAAAAAACAGCAACTATAAGAAAGCTCTGGAAAAAACCGTTATCTCCTGGTGACAGATTACACTGTTATTGGAACCTTGTATCGAAGGAACGGAAAAAGCTTTTTGAATCTAGAGTTACCGATGTAGAGGTCATTAAATTTGGAGATCTCATTAAAAATGATTCATTAGCACGTGAAGAAGGATATAGAAATGCAAAAGAGCTTGAAGTCGATTTCAAAAAGATCTATCCCGAAGATACTGCTGATTCATCTTTATTTCAAGTTATTAGATTTAAAAAGTTACCAATTGAAGATTGGGAAGGGAAAAAAATAGATGAAAAATCTATGATCACTAAACGGGCAGATATTCTTTTTGATGTGGGTAAATTTAATAAATCTGTTGTATGTTATAGTGCAGCTCTAAAATTTGATCCAAACGATGTTTATCTATTAAATAAAAAAGGAGATAATCTATCACGTTTAGGAAAGTTTGAAGAAGCCATTGAATGTTATGATAAGGCCATTAAATTCGATAACCAGAATGAATACATTTATAATAACAAAGCTATAGCTCTTCTTAACTCCAACCAACCACAAATCGCCCTTGAATGTAGTGATAAAGCTATGGAAATCAATGATAATAATGAATTTGTTCTATATTGGAGGGGATTTATCATGGAAATGCTTGGAAAATTTGATTCTGCTCTCCAATGTTATGATAAGATTTTAGTAATAAATCCTGAAGATCCCGATGTATGGAATGCAAAGGGAAATATACTTTCAGAACTTGAAAGAACGGAAGAAGCTCTTTATTGTTATGAAAAGGCCTTAGAGCTTTGTCTTGAAGAACCTCCAGATGCAACTATGTGGAATCGTAAGGGTAATGCATTAATGGAACTTGGTAGATTTGAAGAAGCTCTTCATTGTTATGATGAAGCATTATCTATGGAAAATGAAAATGATGCGTTCATATGTAATAAAGGAGTTGCTTTTTTAGAACTAGGCAGCTACAATGATGCGATTGAATGTTTTAGAAAAACTTTGGTTATAAATCCTTCTAATGAAGATGCTAGAATACTAAAAGATGAATGTTTAGAGAATCTATGATAAAAGGTTAATATTACAACCTAATAAATCAGCAGCATTAAGTAAGAAGATATTAAAGTTTTTAATGTAAGGTTTATATATTCATAGAACTTAGTGATTGTAATGTGGGACAAATTAGAAAGTGCTCGTGACTGGTTTAGAGGACAATCCAATCCAGTTAAACTGGGAATTGTTTTATTTGTAGGTATACTTATTATTTTATTAATATTTTCGATTTTAAGTCTAGTTTTTCCTGACGATGGACCCTTAACAGGTGATGCACTTACACAATATGAATCATCGTGCAATGTAATTAGTTTTCAAGAGTTAAATAGTAATTTAAATAACTATAATGGCCAACATTTCAAATTTACAGGTCAAATAGTCCAGATAAATCAAAATAATGGTGCAACCGATATTGTTCTTGCAGTTACACAAGTAAATGGAGGATGGTCTCCCACAGACCTAATATATATTACCTATAATGCAAAAACAACATTTAATATTGGAGATGTGATCATTGCTTATGGTGATGTATCGGGCAGCTATAATTACATATCAGCTTCGCTTGGAGAGTTAAAGATCCCTCAGATCACAGCTAGATATATTGAATTAGAACCTACTACAGGGTCAACAATTGTTCCTATTCCATTTACAAGTGTAACAACTAACAGTTCTAATAACACTACCAACTCATCATCAGGATCTGGAACGGTAGCTCCAACCAATCCTACACCTCCAACAAACAGTAGCAATCAACATTCCACAAAACCCATTTAATTGAGGTCAGGTTTTATAATTAGTAAATAATTCAAAATTAGGTGTAAACTATGAATGATTTTGGCTACAGAATTAAACATGATAAAGTGAAGTTTGTTTACTTTGGATCAGCAAAAACAGAAGTTCGTATTTTTGGAAATTTTATGGGATGGTCAGNNAAATGATCCAGAATGGAAAATGCATTATAATCCTGAAAGTGGTAACTGGGAATTAGAAGTATTAATAAGTAAGATCAAAGGTGGGATAACCGGTGATTTTTATGAATTCACATTTATTGTAGATGGTGATTGGATAGATGCGGATAAAAATGCCCCAAATCTTAATTTCTGTCCTGGTTATGGTTACAGGTACCTGTTGAATATTTAAATGCATTTTCAAAATTAATATAATTTGTATATTTTGTTTATCTTTAAAAATCCATCAAGAGCCAAAGAAGTTGCCAGCATAACCGTATTTATATCCCTGTGTTCGACCCAGTTTCTTGTTTTCCTGCTGTTTTCATCTAACCAGAATTTTTCTATGGTTTCTCCAAGAGGAGTATACTTATCCAAGGCATATAATCTATTT
>PMGM01000075.1:496-8173 GCA_003158115.1 Methanobacterium sp. | reverse complement strand
ACTAAAAATATATAAATTTATATTTATAGTGGACATGTTCTAGAGGGTTTCATATTTTTCAAAGAACATAACTAAAAATTATATATATAATTAATTTAAATTTGTAGGTTAATATTACAATCAACAAAAATGATTCACAAAATTAATAATTTTTATATAGTTTTATGTGCATAATATCACATAGCAAATAAATTAGTGAGATATCATGCCAAAAAATTACAATATGAAAGAAATAATTCTTGAACTCCTTGCTGGTAAAGAACTATCAAAAAAAGAATTATTAGAGAAAATAAGAAAAGAATCAATACGGTCAACATCCGATAAAACTCTAAATGAATCGTTGATGATGCTTTTAAAGGAAAGAAAGATATATATTACTAATTATGATTTCAGTATTTATGATGGTGTTAAAAGGATTCAATCAATTAAACCTGAGGGAATTGTTTTTGGTCTTATGAAAACTGATTTTGTAGAAATAGAAACTCTTATTAAACTCTTAGAAAGTGATGATGTGGAAGTAGTAAGGAATGCATCTTCTAAATTAAAACAGAACTTCAGAAATAAGATTGATGATCTCACATCTAGGGATTCATTTGTTGTTGTGGAAGATCTTGACACTCTCTTCAATAAAACTATTTTTTATATATACTCACAGACAGAAGATCAAAAAAGGATATTGATTAACAAGTTTGCTTGGAGTTTAAGTAATGAAGAAGGGGCTGTGAATCTTTTTGAAGATATATTAAACTACATGGAAGCACAAAGTTGAATTTGATTATTAAATACCTTTTTTGAAATTATACAAGTTAATCTTTTTTTATTTATCTAAAAAATAGATGAATATTACTGTTAAAATTATTATATAATAATGATTACCCTGTGTAATCAAAGAAGATAGGATTATACACTGGTTCTTACTTTAGGAATATCTTGGCAAGCTTGAGTACCCGCTCCTGCAGCGAAATATGCCCTATATATCATAAGTGCTGCTACCGCAATTACTATAACTCCTCCAAATAATAATATGTATTCGGCTGCTCCTTGCCCATTTTCATCTTTAATAATATTCATTGTATTCCCCCGTAATATCTTTAATATTAAATATTTGTTAAACCTATTTAAGTTTTTGCTAAAAAAAGAGTTTACTAATTACAAAATTTAATAATAAGTTTGTAAATATAATCATACAATTAAAATAGAATCTAAATGTTTTTTCAAGTTGAATAGGTATATAGAAAACTTTTAACCATATTTCATAAATTAAAAATAGTGATCTTTTTATGAAAGTGTTGATAATGCCCTGTGGGATCGGTATGGGTCATGCATCACGATGCGTGACAATTGCCAGAAAACTTCAAGAAGAAGGTGTTGAGGTTGCCTTTGCCAGTTATGGCTGTGGATACGAAATGATAGATTCTTATCATAAATATCAAACCCTAAAACTTCCAGAGATTAAATTTTATGGTGATAAAGGAATACTTGATATTAAATATACAGTTAAAAAATCTATTGACATACCATATATCTTTTTAAAAAGTATATACCAGGAATCCAAGATCATAAAACAATTTAAACCAGATATTATAGTAGCAGACTCACATTTCTCTGTTCCAATAACAGCTAAAGTACTTAGTATCCCATGTATAATGATACAGAATGAACTTACCCTCAACTTTTCAGAGCTTTATCCTGAAGAAAAAAAGGTTGAATATCTTGAAACAGGGCTCAAAAAGTTTATTAAAGATGTTTGTAACCTTTCTAAAGTTATTATTGTACCAGATCTTCAAGGTTCAACGGAAATACCGGAAAAACTTGAA
Source organism: Methanobacterium sp. (assembly GCA_003158115.1). Taxonomy (GTDB): domain Archaea; phylum Methanobacteriota; class Methanobacteria; order Methanobacteriales; family Methanobacteriaceae; genus Methanobacterium_B. The sequence goes on along the minus strand of PMGM01000075.1, from coordinate 6,356 downwards.
AAAAAAATTGTTCATACTGGTCCATTCCTTAGAGATGATAATCATAACACCAAAAGTAAGGAGGATATCAAAAGAAAATTGGGATTTAACAATTCCGAAAAAATTGTTTTAGTGACTGTTGGTGGAAGCGATTTTGGAATCGAATTGTTGAAGCTTATTTGTTATGCCTCTTCAAAACTCGAATGTGATAGATTAATATTTGTCACAGGACCGGGTATAAAGGCAGATTTTATTTGTGAATCTGATAAAATAATAAAAAAGAAATTTTTAGACAATATGATGGAATGGATGAAAATATCCGATGTAATAATAACTTTAGCAGGACATACAACTATTATGGAGATTATTTCACTTGGAATTCCAAATATAATCATTCCAATAGACAATCATCCTGAACAACTAAAAAATGCTGTTAACATAAAAAAATATGGAATCTCTATTGTAAAAGAACTTAAGAATTTGGATCCAAATAAAATTTCTAAAGATATAAATAGATTATTAAATGACTCAGAGGTAACAAAACAGGCCGAAAAAGTCAAGGAAATGTTTTCACAATACCATGGTACTGATGATGCAGTAAAGATCATAATGGAAAATGCATTGGATTCTAAGTCACTAAAGAAATAAAATATCATCTCATATGTAAAAATTTTCTTAAAAATCGAGGATTATAATGTCGACTTATAATGATATAAAAAAAATAGTTTTTCATTAAGGTGGTTTTAATGCCATATTTGTCTGGATCTTATCTCAATGTTACAGGAACATTAAATACCACCGGTGTAGATTTATATATCGATATATTTGTTGCTATCATAATTATTGCTAGTTTTTATATATTTTATAAGTCCGTTTTGACAGATACCATTAAAGATCCCCATATAGATAAAACTGTAGAAGATAAAGAAAAATATGTAGAAAATGTACAGGAATTTCTAGAAGATGTACAAGAAGATGTAGAAAAAGAAGAAAATAGGGATAATATCTAATATATTTTAATAATGACAATATGATTTTTGAGCTTTCTTGATATTTGAACAGATTCATCTAGACTATTTATTCCAACATCTAATAAACGACATACAACTCTATTTTCATATTAATTATCACCTTCATCAAATAATTCATGATTAATTTTCATATAAATGGCTGTGCTGTTGTAAATGCTCTTTTATACAATTCTCTTGCTGCATTATTTAAATTTCTTTTTTCAACCAATACTCAAATATATCCTTTTCTGTCTGCATATCCTATCTCACCAACATGTAGAATCCGATATTCTAAAAAGAATATAGTTATTTTAAGAGAGAGCATCTGATAAACTTCGGTTCTACAGTGATCTAAGTTTAAATAGTTAATAGATAATATAATACATTAAAAAAGTATAGTTATTATCAAGAATTACAATCACATCTAAATTAAGGATATTTAATGTTCATGATCATAACTTATTGGGGCAAATATAATTGGGAGGGAAAAGATGCGTAATTTACTCGTCACGATTTTTGGGGGACTTCTACTAATTTTAGGGTTTTATGGTATGTCGTTTGGATTTTCAAGCCCGCCTAACTTTGGATTATTCTTTGGTGGATTGTGTGCTGCTGTTTTTGGGATTATTTTAATGATCATATATGCTACAAAAGTAGATTTTTCAAGACCTAACATAGAAAAACCAAAGGCAACAGCATCAAAAGTTACCCCTAAACATGTAGAGGCAAAACCAAGAAAAGGTGCAATCGACAGTATTGGTAAAAATATAAAACCAGCCGCTAAACCAAAATCTTCACAAAAGATTAAACCTAAACCAAAGCAAGTGTCTGTTGATAAAACTAAACCAAATGCAACTCCCAAGAAAATTAAAGAACCAACATCTACAGATAAAATTAGTAAGCCAGCTGCTTCTGATAAAACTAAACAGCCCGTTACTGAGAAACCTGCAACCGAGAAACCTGTTAAGAAAATAATTCCAACTACTTCAAGGCCTGTTCCAAAGAAAATTACCAAAGAACCAGAAGACTTATCAAAAAAAGAAAAGGAATTAGAAACTGCAACACCTCCTGAATTCTTGAAGGAAAAACCTAAAAAAATAGTTCCAGTCTCTAAAGAACCCATTTCTGAAACATCTAAACCAAAAACTCCGGTATCTAACTCTTTAATATCAAAGGATGGAGATTCATCCATAAAACCTGTTCTACTAAAAGAATCCGGATCTGAAGAGTCTGTAGAATCAGGGAATAGGCCGGTTCCTAAACACATTGATGCATCCAAATTAAAATCAGCTAAAAGAACTGAAAAGGATGATCAGGAATTTGTTAAAAACAGGCTTAAACGCATGAAAGAGAGCTATTTAAAAAATTCCAGTGATATTGAGAGTATAATAGATGAAAGATTAGATTCATTCAAGGGCACACTCGATACTTTAAAATCAGAATCACAGGAGCCTAGCATAATATGGTCCTTTGATGCTGGTGATGTACAAGAAGCATTAAAAGATACCATAGATAAGGCACAGACTAAAATATTGATGATGTATCCATGGATCAGAAATGTAGATGTTTCTATACTGAAAAAGTTCATGGACACCGAGAGCAGAATGATCATACAGGAAGCTAGTTTAGATGATGACACATCTGTTGAACTAATTAAACTTCTACTAGAAAATAAGGTTAAAATAAGAACAATGCCTCATATACATACAGTTGCTGTTGTTTCTGACAATACTAATGGACTTATCATATCTACTGACCCTATTTATGAGAGTTTTGAAGTAGGTGTAATGTATAAGGACCAGAAATCTATTGAAGAGATTGAAAGACTCTTTGAAGATGCATGGGGACTTTCAAAAGATTTAGATATGGAGCTTACATAATGAATATAACATGGTTTGGACACTCAGCATTTCTTATAACAACAAACGAAAATTTAAGAATACTCATTGACCCATTTATAAGTAACAACCCTGTATCTCCAGTTACTGTTGAAGAACTGTATGCAGATGTTATACTGGTAACCCATGGTCATCAAGACCATTTTGGGGATACAATGGAACTTGCCAATCGTACCGGTGCACTTGTGGTAAGTAACCATGAGATATCAATTTACCTTTCCAAACAGGGATTTGAAACATTAGGTATGAATATAGGTGGTACTGTAAATATACAAGACATTAAAATAACAATGGTGAACTCATTACATTCATCAGATATGGACTTTATAGAAGAGGTTAATGCTGGTGGAAGTTCTGCAGGTTTTATATTAGAACTTGAAAATGGCAGGAAAATATACCATGCAGGAGATACAGGAATATTTTCTGACATGCGTTATGTGATTAACCATATATACAATCCAGACATAGCCTTACTACCTATTGGGGATCGTTACACAATGGGACCTGTTGAGGCAGCTATTGCAGCAGAATGGATAAATCCTGAAAAAATAATTCCAATGCATTATAATACATTTCCCGCTATTGAACAAAACGCACTAGAATATTCTGATATGGTTAGAAAATCCAATAGGGATGTTGAAGTTATTATACTAGAGCCTGGTGAAAGTTATCAAGAATAATTACCATAATAGCTTATATCCAATTTCAAACATTTTATTAACATTTAAATTCATCTATAAATTGATTAACAAAAATTAAATTTAAAATTATTATATTACAAAAATCAATTTATTATTAGGGGAATCAAGTCAATAATTATAGCTCTCAACTTTTTTATGAGGGTTGATCTATACTCGTAACGAAAAAATGTTCTTGAAAATACTATTCAAGATATGTTATATGTTAAAGGACAAAAACAGAACTTATATAAACCTCAAGGTTATACTAATAAACAAGAATGGTACTATGGGATTTATGAGGGAATATAATAATACCATTAGACGATCAATTATACCATCATGGTCTAAAGTCTTAACCATTGTGAGTTGATAAGAGTGATAAACATGCGGAAATTTTTCAGGCGTAACTTCTTAAAAAACATCTTCAACAAGCTTATTGGTAAGGATAAAAAACTTAAAATTGGTTTGTATGGCCACCCCAATTCTGGTAAAACAACACTAGCAAACACTATGACTAATGACTGGCTTGGTAAACCCATAGGTTTAATATCAGAGATTCCACACGAAACTAGACGTGTTTACAGGCAAGAACATGTCAAAATTGACTATGAGGGAGCTGAACTCGACTTTGATATAGTTGATACTCCGGGTATAGCAACCAAGATAGACTATAAAAACTTCCTTGAATTTGGTTTATCCGAAGAAGAAGCAAAAGAAAGAGCTAAAGAAGCAACAAAAGGTATTATTGAAGCTATTAAATGGTTAGATGATGTAACTGGAGTTCTTTTGGTTGTTGATGCAACACAAGATCCATTAACACAGGCAAATATCACGATAATGGGAAATCTTGAGGCTCGTAAAATACCATTTGTTATTGTTGCAAATAAAATTGACCTTCCTGAAGCATCTTCCGAGAGAATATCTTCAGTTTTTCCACAGCATACAGTGGTACCTGTTTCAGCACTTCATGGCGAAAATACAGCAGATCTTTATCAGGCAATGGTTGATAAATTCAACTGATTATTAGGGGTTTTAAAATGGATAGTACAGAATCAAATGCTCTAAAAATGGATTTTCTTTCCTCAGATGCTCTTAAAAATAGTACAAGTATGGAAAAAATTTCCATGATAGTTGATAAGGTTAAAATGGGCGATCTGGTTGTTATAGAAGGTGGTTTAACACCTGTTGAAGAGGCGGAACTTATCGAAACCACTATGAGGGAAATTGATATTGAAAACTTCATGGGAATAGATATATATACTCTAGAAAAGGACAAAACATCATTTTTCGGGCTTTCAAAAAAGAAAACCATAGGAATTACAATTATAGGTCCTGCTAATGTTATGAAGTCTGTCAAGAAAAAATCAAACTTCCTTTCAATGATAGCTAACCTGGGTGATTCCGGTGCATCGCTGCATTAAATGTGGGGCTGAATTTAAAATCGACTCAGAAGAGATAATTCTCAAGGGATGTCCTGAGTGCGGTAGTAAATTCTTTGAGTTCCACCAAAAAGGAAAAATTAAGGAGATACAAGAGATAAAAGGGGATTCAATAGAAACCATAATGATCAAAGAACATGGAATCTACGAGGTCAACTTACCATCACTCCTAGAAGATGACTCAATAATAGTTTCAGACGAGGAAGGCATGTACGTTATTGATATTAATTTTCTACTTAAAAAACAGATGAAGGATAAAATAAATAAACATTGATATATCCTATTTTTAATAATTAATTTAAATAGTTAACTTAAATTAATCTAAGTTTTTATAGTATGCAAACTATAATATATTTATGATTAAAGAAGATATTATCGAAGATGCTCATTTTCAAGAATTCTTAAACTCTAGACAAGTCAGNNGAATTAATTGAAGAAGCTGAAAATGATGAAGAGCAAAGAATTAGGATGAAAAAACGCCATATAAAAAAATATCTTAATGATTTCTTACATCATTTGATAGAGGAACAGAAATCTACAAACTACATAAAAGATTTTATGATAACGGTTCGTTCATTCTATAATGAGTTTGATATTGAAATTCCAAAGATTCGATTAAAACAAGAAAATAATAAACGGATGATCACTACTGATGATATTGTAGGTAAAGAACACATTTTAAGGGCATTAGAACATTGCAACTTAAAATATAAAGCAATATTACTTTTAATGTCTTCCAGTGGCATGGGCCGGGCCGAAATAATACATTTAACATATAATGATTTCTTAACTGCAATTTCAGCTTATTACAAACCTTCTATAAAAGAACAATTTGATATATATTTATTAGCTGA
>PMGM01000075.1:0-389 GCA_003158115.1 Methanobacterium sp. | reverse complement strand
GATTTTGGTTTTGTAGGACATCATAGGTTCTTGACATCACATAAACTAAGAAAATACTTCGCTTCTACTTTAAACAAGAATAATGTACCTGAAATCTCAACTCAATGGATGTTAGGACATAGTATCGATAAAGTCACAGATGCCTACTTTAAATTAGACATTAATGCATTAAAAGAACAATATAAACGAGTAGTAAAAGATTTAAGTATAGAAAAAGTGATTACAAGAGAAATAACAACAAAAGAATATGATAATATACTTGAAGAATTAAGAAAAGAACGTAAAACCAGAGATGAAGAGAATAAAACAAAAGAAGAAGAAATGGCTGAAATGAAAAGAGAATTAAAAGTAGTGAAAGATCTTCTACTTAATAAGGAAGTCAGAAACGA
>PMGM01000097.1 GCA_003158115.1 Methanobacterium sp. | reverse complement strand
CTGTTCCTATACAGTTTATCATCTGTGTTCCAAGGGGGTTCTGGAATGAAGCTGGTACAAATGATTGTGCTGCAAGATGAAATACATAATCTGGTTCTGATATATCTAACGCATTTGCAAGGGATGTAATGTCTGTTAGATCACCTTCTATTAAGTTGAGACTATTTTCGATTCCATGGTCCGTAAGATTTTTGGAATATAAATCTCCGGTTCCCCTTTGTATCAATCCATGAACGTTTGATCCATTATTAATTAATTCTTCTGCTAGATAGGATCCAACAAAACCATCTGCACCTGTTATTAAAACATTTTTATCTTCCAAATTCATAAAAAATCACATTCCTATTTTTTCTCTTTTATTATAATTTGTAAATCAAATACTTATTTTTATGTTAAATTAATTTAAAACTAAAAATATGTATATGTATTTGGTTGAGTTAATTATATAACCTCAATAATTGTAATAGATGTTAAATACTCTTTAGTTAAAATAAAAAGAAATAATACTTTTTCAAGGTGTAAACTAATATGGTTCGAAACGATGCTCAAGAATTTTTTGAAACAGGATCAAAGTTTCATGAACTAGGTGCCTTAGATGACGCTTTAACCTATTACCAGAAGGCACTGGCATATCTTAAAAACACAGATGAAAAGAAAACTAAAGCAGATGCACTATTGGAAATAGGAAACGTCTATGTTGAACTTGAAAATTATGAAATTGGCCAGAAATATTACGAAAAGTCTTTAAAAGCATATCAGAACATAGACGACATTAATGGTGAGGGATATGCATTAACAGGAATTGGTCTTGTTCTTGGGAAGGTTGGAAGATTTGTTGATGGGCGTGGATACTATGTTGAAGCTTTAAATAAATTTGAAGAATTAAATGATAAAGAAAGGACTGCTATAATACACTCACTTTTAGGCGAAACATACGAATCTCAAGGGGCATGGGAAGATGCTATAATGGAATATAAAACATCATCTTCTATATTTAAAAAAATAGGTGATCAAGAGCGTAAAAATCGTATTGATAACTTAATAGATGGTATCCAAGATAAGCGATCTAAAACTAAGACCACACGAAACGAGAAAATACTTGCTATTTCATATTTATTCGCAATAATCATTGCAGAAGTAAGTGTAACCTATATTAATAAGGAAGCAGGTTTGGTAATAGAAATGGTTATCCTTTTTGCCCTCCTTCTGAATTCCTCATTAGATGTGTCTTACAACTATGCTGTAATGCTAAGATCCATGATGGTTTTACCAATAATAAGAATCATAGGTTTAACAATACCATTAATGCAAATACCAACGTTATACTGGTTCCCAATCATAGCTATACCACTATTTGCAGCTGTTTATACTATAATGAAAAATCAAGGACTAACAAGAAAACATGTAGGTTTGATATGGGGAAATAAAAAAGTACAATTTTTAGTAGCATTAACAGGAATGTTCCTAGGTACAATAGAATATACAATACTAAAACCACTGCCATTAATCGGTGTTTTTGACCCTGTAACCTTGATAACCGGATCAATCATACTGATCATCTCAACTGGGTTTGCTGAAGAACTTTTATTCAGGGGTATACTACAAAAAAATGCAGAAAACGTTTTTGGAATGGCTATGGGACTCTTATATACTGCATTATTATTTACAGCACTTCACATAGGATGGAACTCATTCCATGATCTAATATTTGTATTCTGTGTAGCATTGTTCTATGGTATTGTCTACCAAAAAACCAGAAGCATAGTGGGAGTAACATTATCACACGGAATATCCAACACATTCCTATTTTTGATAATACCATTTTATGCATCAACACTCTTCCATATAATATAACGCACATTTCAATAAAGTGCACGTATTATGGAAGTTTATCACCAATGAAACTGTTACAAAGGTGTATTTCATAACTAAAGATACCTGCAATTACTCCAGGATCTCCATCCATTATTTTTTTTACTTCATGCGGATCTCTATTGAAAATTGCAATACCACTTAGATTACTCTCATCATTTATCCTACAAACAATAGATATAATCCCATCTTCTCGCAATTGGAAATTCCTTTTGCCATGTTCATACTTTGTTTTCTCAAATCCCTTTTCATGAATTTTATCAGTGTGCTTTAAAATTACTAATGTGTAATTTTTCCCTTTTGTAAGCATATCCCGCATATATTCGTTTGTAATTTCAGCCATAGTCTCATCAACCTTGAATTTTTTTTATTGTATCGAATTACCCTCTAGTTCAAATGGAATCAAATGTGAATTATGTTTAAAATATGAATAAACATTAATTAACATTTTGGGCTTATTTTAGAGTGTTAGTAATCCACTTATCTATATAATCCACTACTTCTTCCCATCCTTCCTCTATCAGGATCAAATGACTACGTCCCTTAAACTCATGAAAATCTGTAATGGCATTTGATTTACTATATTTATCGTAATTAGATTTGGTTACAGCAGCAGGAACAGTGTGATCATTTTCGCCTGCTATTAAAAGGAGTGGGTTTCTATTTTCATTGTTATAGTCAATTGTATCGGGTGCATTTCTATTGAAATCATCGAATAAACTTTCAAAAATAGGTTTTCCAGTATCTGGAACTGCATATAAATCGTATGCCTTTTTTGCATTTTCTTCTGACATATTGTTTGCAAATCCATAATGGAACTGTTCAAAGGTTAATGCTACTGCTTTGTGTCTATTTCCTGGTCGTGACAACACCGGAAATGTTGATTTTAGCTCAGCATATGTGAGTTTATGGACTCCTTTGGGTGCAGCTGCATCAAGACCGACACCGGCAGCACCTAATCCTTGATCAATTAAAATTTGAGTTACCAAACCACCAAATGAATGGCCTATTATTACCGGTTGTTCATCCATACTGCTTAAGATGTCTTTATAATGTTTTATAACATCTTCTAAACTAAGATCAGCAATTTTTTCAGGAGCATTTCTACCTACTTCTTCAATTTTACCATCGTGACCTGGCCAAGCTGGTGCAGTTACATGATACCCTAACCATTGAAATCTTTCTTTAAAGTTATCCCAACTTTTGGGTGTCATCCAAAGACCATGGATTAACATTATTGTCTGATTTTTATCGTTTGTTTCGGTTTTAGGTGTGTTATTTACAGATACCATAACTTCAAACCCTCCAATTTTTAGTAGAATGTTTTCAAATTATAATATGTATAACAAAAGGTATCGAAGGCTATTCATCTTATTTCAGTATATACTATATGATTCGTCCCATATAGAATCTACTAGAATAAATATGAGATAAAAAAGAAGGAAAAAAAATAAAAAGAATATTTTTTTAAATTACATGAAATAAGTTTTGTTTACTTGTGTAGTGGTTGTATTCGGAGGATTCCACCATATGTAACTGGTTACAACGGCGATCTGATTACCATCAGGAACAAATTTGTATGTTCCTTCGAAATCAGTATCTGGTCCATTAATTTTGAATTTACCTATAAAATTTGTGCCGTTATTAGTGAAATTACTATATCCGGTCCATGCTGCACAGCTCATATCAAAATGTCCTGTTACTGGTGTTTGAAACATTGCTGATTTGAAATCATGGTTTAAAAGATCTTTAATCGTGTTAGGAGTAATGTTGATTGTATCTATGGTACCATTACCTTTAAGTCCACTACTAGTATAAC
>PMGM01000007.1:391-3450 GCA_003158115.1 Methanobacterium sp. | reverse complement strand
TTAAATGGGATTTTATTATTCACATTTAATGGAATGACTTGTAAATTTTTTAAATGTTTATTTTCAGTATCATTGATATTAGGAGTAAAAACTGTGACTTCAACACCTAACTCTGCTAATTTTTCAGTTATATTTTTAGCATAGATGCCTGCACCACCCATTATAAAAGGAGGATATTCATATGTTACGAATGCAATTTTCATAAACTTTTTCAACCTCCTTAGAGATTTTTTCCCAATTTAAATCGTTTGAAATATATTTTTTTCCATTTTCAATAAATGTTGATTGTTTATCAAGATTTTTAAGTACGTAACTAATAGTATCGATTAAAGATTTAGTATCACCGTACTCTACAAGGTAACCGCAATTAATTTTTTCTATTAACTCGCCACAACCATCATTTTTAGTTACGACTACAGGTGTATTGCACAAAATAGCTTCAAACGGTACTAAACCGAATATTTCATGTATTGCTGGATAAACCAATAGATCAGCATCTGTATATGCTTTCCTTTTTTCTTCATCAAATAAAGGTCCTGTTATTAAAATTTTCACATCTATTTTCAAAGCTTTTGCTTGATTTTCTATTGTTTTTAAAAATCCATCATCTGGTCCAACAATAACCAATTTCACCGGATTTAACTCATTTAAAATTTCAAAAAAAGCATCTAATAAAATTTCTATTCCTTTTCTTTTATGAATTCTTCCTAAATAAAGTATTATCTTTTCATCAAGTTTAATATTATATTCTTTCCTAAACTCTCCTTTTTTTGGAAGATTTTGATAGTCAGATACATTAATTCCATTAGGTATTATAGTTATTCTATCTTCAGTAATACCCATCTTTTTGTATTGTTTTGATTCGATATCAGTAAGAGCTATCAGATTGGATGCATTGTTTAAAATATTATTGCCCCAAAATTTATCAAATATTTTTTTAAACAAAGTTTTTTGATAAAATGGCATTACAGAACCATGAGCTTGTACAATGTAGGGAATATTATATTTTTTAGCATAGTAAGATACTATAACAGCTAAGAATGTTCTATGTTCATGAATATGAATTATATCAAAATCTTTTACATGTTTTCTTGCTATAAAGAACAAATAGTANNCTATATAATTTGAAATGTTACTGAAATAATATACAATTAAATTATCAACACGAACTGGCCTATTTTTTTTGGCTTCAACACGTTTTTGACCTCTATCAGTAGTATAAACAGTTACATCATGACCTCTACTTTTCAAACCACACGATATATCATAAACAACCCTTGTAGTACCACCAGCTTCCCAGGCGGGTTTAAATGAGTTTGAAATTTGTAAAATCCTCATATCATCAACTTAGATTATATTTTTCTTGATAATTTGCTACAATCATCTCCATCAGTCTTGTTGTTTCCAGCCCTTCTTCAGCTGTTACGGGAAGTGGAGTTCCATTTAAAATACTTTCAGCAAATTTTTCAACTACTATTTCTGTACCTATTCTCTGCCTTCCCGAAATCACATTAGCTGTTTTAGATATTGTATTACCTAACCTTTGTCTTAAAGAACTTAAAGTCTGTTTAGCAATAGGAACATAACTTAATTCGGATAAATCATGTTTAATTATCAACATCGAATTAAGATCTATTTGTAACATAGCTTTCGTTCCGATTATATCAACACGAGCAGCCCAGTAATCCGTTGTATAAGCTAAGGCAACAGAACTAAATCCATTTTCACCTTCTATTTCTATTCGAAAATCATCGTAAGGTGCCCATGAATAGTTTAAAAAACTCTTTGCAAATACATCAACGTTTTGGATATTATCTAAAAATTCTAATGACATATATGAAATATGAGGTCCAGTTTCTCCAATAACTCCACCGGGTAATTTATGATACCAATGATCCTTAAGATCGATCATATAATGCTTAGGAGTTGATAAAAATATTTTTATACCCCTAAAATCACCAATTTCACCATTTGAAACTAATTCTTTTGCTTTTATAAAAGGAGAATGGAACAGATCATTGTGAACAACTGATAATTTAACATTATTATTTTTTGATACTCTTATCATTTCTTTACAATCTGAAACTTTGGTTGCCATGGGTTTTTCCATTATAACATGAGCACCACTTTCCATAGCTTCTATTGCGATTGCTGCATGAATTTGTGGAGGAACACAAATATCAACAATATCCAAATCTTCCTCATCAAACATTTTGGAAGTATCGGTGTAAAAGTTAGGAATATCAAATTCTTTAGCTGTGTTTTTTGCCAATTCTTCGTTTAAATCACATACTGCCATTACATCTAGGTCTTTAAGTCTTTTATAAGCAGGGATATGTCTTAATTTTGATATTAACCCGCATCCTACAACTCCCACTTTAAGTTTCTCCATTTAAAATTTCTCCATTCATTTTTGTAAATTTTGTAAAATTCTTTCAAATTCATTTGTAATCTTTGACCAGTCATTTTTTTCGACAAATTTGCGGGCTTTTCTTCCTTCTGTAATAATGTCGATTTCATAAGATTTCAATATCACATCGGAAGGTTTTTCAACATATGAAATACCATTATCCTCACCAAATTCCATCATGATCCCTGGGAGTTTGGTTGTTATCACTGGTTTGCACATGGCCATATATTCATATATTTTTATTGGTACTATATCTTGCATTATCTTCTCATCTGGATATGCTGGTAAGATGCATATATCTGAAGCTGCTACTAATTTTGGGATATCACTATAAGATTTGAGACCTGTGAGTATAACTTTGTTGCTTAAATTATTTTCTTTTATAATATCTTGTAATTCTTGATAAGCATCTCCATCTCCTACAATCAATAGTTTTAAATTTGGATGTTCGCCCTTTGCTAGTTCAAGTGCAATTTCTTTTAGTCCCGCAAAGTTGTAAAGGTGTCCCATGAAGAATAAAACAGTATCATCATCATTGATTCCATATTCTTGATGAATATTTGAACTTTTTATATTAGGGTCAAACTTTTCTAGGTCGATTCCGGCACCGATAACTTTTGTATTATTTGCACCTAATGATTTAACAAAA
>PMGM01000007.1:0-379 GCA_003158115.1 Methanobacterium sp. | reverse complement strand
ATCCAGTAATAAATAAAAGGTATTTTCTCTTTTTTTGCTGTTCTGGAGGCTAGATATGTGTTTATTATTCCAAATCCTATGATTACATCAGGTTCAAATTCTTTTATCTGACGTTTAATCTCCCTTCTATGATAAAATAACATCGACGGATAAATAAAGTAAGGTATTTTTAGGATACTTGGACTTATCACTTGCACGCGTGATTCGGGGTGAATCTTATAGTAACCATCAACAACATTTCTTCTATGATAACGCCCTTTCTCTTCCTTCCAATCTATTGGATAGTCTATTACTCTAATCTGATGTCCTTTCAGTGATAGTCTTTCCATTAGGTGGTGTTGTTGATGTGGGTTTCGTTTAATCCAATCAGATTCCTGTA
>PMGM01000087.1 GCA_003158115.1 Methanobacterium sp. | reverse complement strand
AAATTTGAAGTAAAATAGAAATAATAACAATATAATTCTTTTTTTTATTATCTATTTTTTATTATCTATACAGTAATATTCTGATATATCTGCTTTTTCTAAATTATTTTCCTCTAAACTTTACATTCTTTACATTTACATTTTCCTTAAATTGAGGTCGTGACATTCAGCTTTACCTGTGGAACAATAAAGCCATGGAAATTCTTTAGGTTTAAGTACTGGTATGGCTTCCAACCCCTTTGCCTCGATTTTTTGAATCCTTTCTGTTCTATCCTAGTACATTTACTATGTGTTTTTACTTCACATTTCAACATATATTCTAAGTATAATCAACATGCAAATTGCATATCCCTTTGAATTACACCTACTATTATTTTAATTTGTTTTTTAAATCATAAAGAATTTACATATCAATAAATTTAATAAGATTTTGATTTGTTTGAAGTGGGTTTAAGAAGGTATATATAAAAAAAATAATATTTGATTTAATCATAAGAACGGTCGATTAAAAATGATAAAATAACAGAAATCAACTAATTATGGAACGTTTCTTTATTTATATAATAGAAGATTCTTAGAGGGTGTGGTTGAAACGATCTGCTCTGTATGAAGAACAACAATTGTAAATGTAACTACTATTATTACTGCTCGATATCATTTAATTTTTTCAAAAATAGGAAATTATGGAGTTATTCTCGCGTTTCTGTATTCGTGTGTAAAGCTTCTATCATATAATTTTGACGGTGTAATCTCCTTTGTATTTAACACATTTCCAACAATAATCATTGCTGTTTTTGTAATTCCAGATGCATGGACCTTACTAGAGATATCATTCAAAGTTCCTCTTACTATCTTTTCATCGGGCCATGATGCTTTTTGGACCACCGCTACAGGAGTTTCTTTTGTATAATGTGTAAGTAGGTCCTCAACAACATTTTCTATCATCTGAACACCCAAGAATATGCACATTGTAGCTTGATGTTCTGCTAATTTTGAAATCGCCTCTTTGGAAGGTTTTGGGGTACGCCCTTCAGGACGGGTAATTATAACTGTCTGAGAAACCTCTGGAAGTGTCAATTCACACTCAAGTGAAGCTGCAGCAGCAAAAAATGAACTAACACCAGGTATTATTTCAAAATCAATATTTTTTGCCTTTAATAATTCCATCTGCTCACCAATTGCACCATATATAGCAGGATCACCAGTATGAACTCGGGCAACAAGTTTACCCTCATTAACACTTTCATCCATGAGATTCACAATTTCGTCTAGATTCATTGATGCACTATTTTTAATGATACAATCATCACTAGCACAGTTTAAAACATCTCTGTTTACAAGAGAACCTGCATATATAATAACATCTGCTTTTTTAATTACATTATAAGCTTTTAATGTGAGAAGTTCAGGGTCACCAGGACCACCGCCTATGAAGATTACTTTTCCATCCATATTTTTTTCACCATAATATTCTTGATTATTAATATAAATTCATAATTTCTTCTGATATACTTTATTTTAAGAGGATTTACATTATTTCCAGATATATTTCTTGAATTTTCTAATGAATAATTTCTTATAAATTTTGATATTACTTTTTAAACTTTAATAGATTTTTTTTGATAAGTTTAAATTTTATATTAATTGCTGTTTATGGATATTACTAATACAATTTGGGTTTTTTATAAAAGAAAGTAAGTAATTACATTTTAGAAAAAAAATAATTGAAATATCAATAAAAAAATAATTTATTTATCTGACAACGCTCTATCAATCATTCCACTCATGGAGTGGAGTATTATCCCAGTAAATGCAAAAAATGCACCACAAATAGTTAAAAGTGCTGCAAGACTTGTTGGTGCCAGACTGTGGCTTACACCCCCCAGATACTGGGCGAAGAATAACAAACCTGTGAGCAAACCTATTATTATCATTATAATTCCGGGAAATGTGAAGTAGTAAAGTGGTCTGTTATATTCCATATCTTGTAATATCTTAACTAGAACACCAACACCGTGAGTGAGGGGATTTTGTTTGGATCCATCAACATCATATCTGACTCCAATTTCAACTTCTTTCATTTTGAATCCGGCGTTAGATGCTTCCATAATCATCTCACTTTCAATACCATAACCTGATTCTTTAAATTTGAATGCAGGTATTGTATATTTTGCAAATGCTCTAAACCCACTTTGACTGTCAGTTATGTTGCTACGTGCATTTATGTTGGTTGCTTTATCTAGAACAGTTTGTCCTACACGTCTATATGCTGGAGTATTTTTTTCTTTACCATTTAAATACCTGCTTCCATTAACTATGTCTGCGGTTCCATCGATAATAGGTTCTAATAGTTTAGGTATCTCTTCTGCTCTATGTTGACCATCACCATCTAAGGTTACAATTATTTCTGCACCTTCTGCAGCTTTAAAACCTGTTTCGAGTGCTTTTCCCTTACCTTTATTTATTTTGTGTTTTATAAGTTCTGCTCCTGCAAGTTCAGCTATTTCTGATGTTTTGTCTGTGCTTCCATCGTCAACTACAATCACGCGGTCAACGTATTTCTTGGTTTTTAAAACCATGCTTCCTATTGAAACTTGTTCGTTGTAAGCAGGTATTATGGCTGTTAAACGATGTAATTTATCTATATTTTTCGTCTTGGATTTATTTTTATAAATTGCTAGCTGAATGTTGGCGTTAAGTTCTTCATTGTTTAAGGGTTTAAGAATATAACCATGAGGTTCAGTTAGTATGGCTCTTTTTAATAACTCTTCATCAGAGTAGCCGGTAGTGTATATAATTTGAGTATTTTGACTGTAAGAACATATTTTTTCTGCAGTTTCTATTCCATCCATATCTCC
>PMGM01000020.1 GCA_003158115.1 Methanobacterium sp. | reverse complement strand
CCTTATATGGTGATAAAATATGGGTGAACTACCAATAAATCCAATAGGAAGAATACTAAAAAATGGTGGTTCTCCTAGAATAAGTGAAGATGCAAAAGGAACATTAGCAAAAGTTTTAGCAGAATATGGAGAAAATATATCCAAACATGCAGTCTTACTAGCTAAAAATGCTAAAAGAGCAACTCTCAAAGCATTTGATATTGAATTAGCTCTGGTTCTTTTAAACCAGGATTTACCATCAAATTTTCATCTTCTCAATACAGGTTCCAAACCGTTCCATATCTTTTGTTTCGTGGAATATTTTACAGATTAGTTCATTTCTAGCTGCATGTTGGCCTTTTAAATTTTTTATATTAATACCTGGCAATAAACTACCAGGGCTCAGAATTTCTATTCTGTTTTCAAAAATAGAGAACATGATATGTACACCTGTTTTAGAATAATCACAATGAGCTAACGCATTAACTAAAGCTTCTTTTATAGCTTCAAATGGATATTCTGATATATCAATACGTACTAAAATCTACTATTTATTAGCTAAACGTGTATTTCGTTTGAAAAAAAGTTTTACTTCATTCTATCATTTTATAAATTGGCCCAGTAATTACTTTATTGTCTACTATAAACAAGCACTCGAATGCATAGATAAAACTTTACAATTGGATCTAGATTATGAAGAAGTTAAAAAAGCAAAAGAAGAGATCATATCAAATAATTAACAATATAAGACTTAAAGGGATATTGAACTTCCTAGAAATGTAATAATCGGTTGAATATAGAAATTTACTTTTTCTTAATATTAAATGAATAAATTACCAAAAAAAATTTATTACTCAATACATATAATATAATGTAATAAAGTGAAATTAGTTGAATAACACAAAAATTATGGAGATGATATAATGGCAACTGCACAATTGAGTGGTGGAGCGATGTTAGTACTTGGTATTATTATCGCAATAGTTATCGTGTTAATCCCGGCGTTTATATATATTTACGCTTGGATAGCAGCAATATTACTGATAATTGGCGGTCTTGTTAGTATAATGACTGGGGGATAATCGTAGAAATCTATCAGTAAATTCTAAAATTTTCTATTTTTTTGCATCTATCAAATACTATCCGAGTGATTCTAAGAGCTTTTAGTAAATTTTTGATAATTATCAAATAAAATTTATACAATTATTTTTCTTTCTTTAGGTGTTCGGGTTTGTTTTTTAGAGTTTGTAATTCAGAAATTATAAATATTTTCTAAATTAATATTACTATACATGTCTCAGAAATCGCCTGAAGTTGATGATGATCTTAAAACTCGTGTTAAACTAGATAAGGATCTTCAAAGTCGTGTTGAACTTGAGATTAGGGATAAGAATCGTTTAGAAGCTTTTGTAGATGGTGTTTTCGCTGTCGCAATAACTCTTTTGGTTTTGGATTTTGTGATTCCTGCATTACCACATTCCAATGTAGCTATTATTAATTATTTGGACAGTTTAGGGATTAAATTTGTAGGATATTTTCTGGCTTTCTTCATTTTAGGGGTATTATTAAATAATCATAGTAGACAGTTTAAAAATATAGAATATGCTGATCAGAAACTTTGGTGGATTAATATAGTATTTTTATCCTTTATTGTACTTGTACCGTTTGTTACATCAATTTGGACTCAATACGGAGACACCACTATCGGAGTTTTGTTTTTCCACTTCGATGTTCTTATTTCAGGTATTATACTGTATCTTAACTGGTTATATACAAAAAACCATACATATCTCCTTATAAAAAATATAACCTCAAGAACAATTAAAATTATTCACTACAGAAATTTAGCAATACCTATATCCTCACTTATCGCCATATGTATAGCTTTCTTTTCACCATTATTCAGTAATGTCGCCATTTATTAATCATTTTAATCATTTTAATTACACCTATCCTAATCAAAAAAAAATAAGTAAAAAATAGTTTTTTATGATAATCTTTTAAGATTTTAATTTTTATTTCCTGTATCCCCAATTTTAATTATTTATTAAACTAATATATAGAATTTTAAAATTTTAGTATTCTATATGAATCGAGAGTAGGATGACTAAATCTCAATAATCACTTGTGTGTGTAATTAAGGTGTCAGGAAAATGTAAATAAAGACCCTAAAGGTATGATAAAAACTGTTACGTGCCTGTAAATAAAGATCCTTTAGTATGGAAAAATCCATGCAAAACCGTTAAATTTTTATATATTATTTTTTTTAAATGATTTTAATTAGTTATTCACTATTTTATGTTGCTAAATAGTTTTATAATCCGCAATAACCGTCCCATTTTATTATATTTAAAATTTTAAAGCCAGAATAAAAAATACCTTTAAATTTCTTCTAATTTTTTTTTAAAAATTAAATTTAAAAATGGATATGAATATAAAAATTTACCTTTTCTCATCATATCTTTTTATACTAAAATTAACAACTGTGTTTTATGCATGAGGTAAAAATTTTAAAGTCTAAACTCATAAGAAATTCCTTAACTTGGCTAATAATTCGTGAATATTCCAGAAGGTCGCCTATTAACTACCTCATTCGTTGAGCACCTTCAATAATATATTCAATAGATTCATTAGCATTATTATCTAATTTATTTTTATAACGTTTCTCCAGTAATTGGGAATATAATGTAACCATTCTCAGTGATTTTTACTCTTTTTTGGAGTTCTGAGTCTAGTAAATATTTTATCATAAGACATTGTGTTATTAGGTTAACTTTGTATTTTCCTGATGTTTTAGAGATTTGTTCGTAGGAGGCTGAATTTAAAGTATTAAAATAGTGAAATTCATGGTTTTTTCAGGATTTTTCCTTCTTTATACGCTGAACCAATGATATTTCCCAATTCCCAGTATGTTGCATTTGCAGAAGTGAATAATAGTGGGTTTATCTTCTTAAAATCTAATTTTCCATTTGTTATGCATTCTTCGTTTACATATGTTTCAAGGACTTCACCTATGAAAATATCACGACCAGGGAGATTAACTGTTTTGGTAAGTTTGCAAAGCATATTTATAGGACATTCTTTTATTAATGGTGCTTTTTCTACTTCACCATAAAATGTTTCAAAAACTTTTGATTTATCAGTATTATGGCCTGAAACAAGCCCAACATAATCAGTTTCCTTCATTTGCTCTACTGAAGGTATATTAACGCCGAAATATCCATTTTCTTTGATGCCAATATTTGTATAATGTGGCTCAACTGAACCAATATAAACATATGTAGTAGGTCGGGGTGCTAAAAGTCCAAAACATCCATAAGTGGCAAAATTAACTTTTCCTTCAATAATTGAACTTGCAATACAAATGGGAACTGGAAATGGTACAACTTTGGTTTTAACTTTTGACATAATTTTACCTCTCAAAATTTTGCTATCTATACTTTTAGCAGTTGAAGACTATGCAGGAAACAAAGGACAAAATGCTTACTTTTACGTTAGAACATAATCTAAAATAAATATTTTTATTCTTTTCTTATTTTTTTTAATTTAATCCATAACATGGACTAAAATTTAATAGAATATTCTGTTGTTACTATTCGAGATTAGATTTACTAGTGTAACCAATATATTGTTGGCACTTTGAACAAACAACTGCTACAGTATCAAATGATTTTTAGAGTTATAATATTATAATATTTACTAAAATCATCAGAAACAATTAGGGGAATATCAATTAGGTAAAAATATTTGATTTAACTTATCTTTTTATTAAAACCCCAATGATTCCACCTATAGCCCCCATGATTCCACCAATAATTATTGCAAATATGAGTACAGTAATTATTGCTATCAATCCTGCTGCAACTACATCGGCTGCATATGATGCACCTAATCCAAATAAACTAATTAGAAGCACAATTACTGCAGCAGCAATACCAACTAGCACTCCATGGACAGCTCCATTTGTGTAGTCTTTGTCTACTGAGTAACCAACATATATAGTTGCTATTAAATATCCAAATATGTCTCCCCATGATGTTAAAATTCCGAGGATTTCACCAAGTATTATGCCTATCAAAAGACCAATAATTACTGGTGTCCATTTTATTTCGACCATCTTTTCACTCCATAAAAGATAATTAATATTTATTTTCTTTTAGATAGTTAATATTCCTTTTTATTTTATGTTATAGGGAATACTCTGTTTACAAAACATTTGCAAAATTTATTGGTAACTATCTGTTTTTTTTGTAGCCCTGATAGTCGTTTAGACTTAAGTCTAATGAATTTACCCTCGTTTTAGTGCACATGTCATGCAGTGTGCTCCACCGTAGCCACCAGTAAGATTTATCAGATTCAGTGGATAAGCATCAATATCATGTTGATATATCTCCTTTTTGTGTGGGAAAAATTGACCTTCACTTTGTAATAATGTGTAGTCCTTTTTGACTTGTTTTAAAAGATCTCCATATGTTTCTGGATCGACAAATGCTTTCTTTTTGAGGTTGTTAATTACACCCTTTACTAAACGGTCTACTTCCACTGAAATAATAGTTCCATTTTTAACACATAAAAAATTTGAGGCGTATGACAAATATTCCAATGTGGTGATATCTATAATTTCAAAACCTTTAGATATGATATAATCGTGCAGATTTGTATGTTTGTTGATTTTACTATATTCTCCAAGTCCTTCCTTTTGATATATTTCAACCTCAGCATTTTTTAACAGTATCTCACACCCAACAACTACACCATCTGAAGCAACATTGAAGTAGGTATCTAAATGCATATTCATCATATAATCAGTTTTACCCGAAGGTAAAAGTGTATGTGTTGGTTGGTGGACAATAGCCACTTCACTGTAACCTATACCATTTTTTAGTATTTGTTCTACACCTGCCTTATTTGTTCTATCTCCCATCCCTATCAGGGCAAATTCATCCATTGGAATGAAATCACCACCTTCAAATGTCCCGGGATTCTTAATTTCACATTTTACGGGTATGTTAAGACTATCCCAGAGAAATTTAGTTATCTCTGGTTCTCGCATTCTTTGTGGTTTGGACATTCTAGAGATTATTATGCCTTTATCTGTGACAGCTTGTTGATCCCTCATGAAATATAGATTTGAAAGTGGTTCATTTTCTGTTACATGTAGTTGGATCATTCGAGTCCCAACCCCCGATTCAAGTTTTACAGTTGGATTGAGAAGTAATGAGTTGAAATAATAATTAGAATCTAGTATATCCCTATTTTTTTCTGACTCGTATTTAGCATATTTAACTTCATAGATATCGCCAGTGTATGATATTTTTTCGTTAGCTAAGTCCATTAGTTTTTCTCGAATATAATTGGATTCATCGGCTAAATTTAGTAGTTTTTCTTTTAATGATATTATATTAATCTTAAATTCATGTTTTAGAATATATCTTAGTATTTCATGTTCTTTGATGGCTTTTTCCATGTTGAAGGATCTTTCATAAAGTGATGCAAATGGATCAAGCAGTCCAAAGTACATTTCTATTCCCGGTGAATGTAAAGCTACCTTTCTAAGTGTATCCCATTCTGCATTTATCTTGGCTTTCATGAGTTTTTACCTTAAAGTTTTCAAATCCAACATTAATTAACTTTTAATTATAAATTAACCTTTTCCATCTTATTACATCTTTATACAGTATAAATTATATAGTTGATGTTTCATATAATAATATTAATTAAAATTTGAATAAACTATAAATATTTTTTTTGGAGGTGGTATTAATGATTCCTGAATTGATTAATAGACTCTATGAAACTAATATAATTTCAAAAAAAGATTTAACCAACCTTACTCCATTAAAAAAGGATTATGATAACAAGTTTGGAAATTTTTTAGTGGATAACAACTATTTAACAAAAAAGGATCTGAAAACGTTTTCACAAGAAAACCAAAATTATTTATTCGAATTATTTAATGAATGGTTAATTAATCATTCAAAAATTCCAAATGCTATAATATGGCGTGAAAATCCTTCCAAAGAAAATCCTAATGGTATTCCTCTTTCCTATAAGTTATGGGGACAAGATAAAAAGAGGGAATTATCCATAAAATTTTGGAATACATTATTTGATATTTTACCCGGTCTTAATGAAGCACCCGATTGTATCATAAATTTATCTGATGATGGCACAGTATATTCAACAGATATTAAACCAAATGATGCTTGGATTTATTATATTACATATGTAGCCCATTCTATAAGAGTTGAAATAGATAGATTGGTTCATTGGTCAATTTTAAGATATAATTCTAGTCAGTTGGAATATTTATATGATAGCAATACCTTTTTTGAATATTTTAAAAGTGATGATGTTTATTCCATCATAAGATATGATAAATCCCTTTTCAGTCATGGTGCAGTTACTGTAGGAGATCCTATTAGGATATATGATTTTATAGATAATGAAAAACTCATAGGCATGACACGATGGGGAACTATTGGGAGATTTTTAGGATGGTGCAGAGACGAACTAGTACATTTTAAAGGTGAAAATAAACGGGAAGATTATAAGAAATATTGGCAATATGAAGGTTATCCTCCAGTTGAAAGAATTCTTAATGGTACTGAACTTCCAGATACAGGAATTAAACATTATACTGCAGGATGTTTTGGAACAACAGGATTAATGCGTAATGTTCTTCGAATAATTAACATTCCCGTACTTTTAGAGGAAAGATGCGGTCATGCCATGCCACACTTTGTATATGATACAACACATGAATTCTATCTTTCACATGGAGACGATCCCTACAATAGTCTTTATAAACACAGCACACCCAAATTCATACCATTAGAACTGATAATTAATCATAATAAATTTGATGAATGGTTTAATAAAAATTTATCCAATGAAATTATATGTAACAATGTTGGAAGACATGCACTCGAACTAGCTGTTGAATACATTCCAAATGGAATCTTAAAAATATATTGTGACGATATTTCTAAGGGGAAATCTCCTGAAGAGGGAAGGATTTACAATGAAATATTCCGAGATCATATATCCCCATCAGAATTAAAACTATTTGGATTTTGGGATAGATTAAAAAACAGAATAGAATCTCTGGGCGGATGTGAATACATCCAAAACATGGAATAAAAGTCTAAAACAAATTTTCAGAGGTGTATATTTATGACCAAATTTGATGAACTAAACAAAATTTATACCAATGCAGAAAAAGATTTCAAAGATTACAGATGGACAAGTATAGAATTTGCAGTAAAGCTTGGTAAAGGATTAGCCAAATATCTGGAATGTGACAATGAAGAGATACAATATTATCTACCTCCTGATAAGGAAGGTAAAGCTATTGAAGCCCATCCACGTGATGCTCTTTTAATTGATACCGACACATCATGGCACTATGGAATGGGATTAAATCTTTATGTAGAAAATAATAAAGATAACCCTGCAATGACCTATATATTTGATTTAGCAATGAAAAAAGATAACAATAACTTTGATATTAGATTAATGAAAGAGAAAAAAGAATTCAAAATAGATCCTAGTAATCCAGAGGATTTAAACACATTTTATGAATTTATATATAGCACTATTAAAAATAGATTTGAGGAAGAACTTACAAAATTTTTAAGCAACAAATCAAACGAACACTTTCCAGAATACGGTTAATATGGGGTAACGAATCAATTATATGGAAGGGGAAGATATTTTGCAAAATAAAAATGATTTAGATGACTTAGATCATAATTTAATAGATCTAAATAAAATAAAGGGCGAAAAGTTAATAAATTTTGAAACAAAAAATCTAAAACAATTTTCACTAACCTTTAAATCATCAACTAATCGAGAAACATCTAAACCCCATAATATATTTTTAAAAGCCCATAGTATAAACTTTAAAAAGCTGGATAATAAAATGGATAATGTTTCACATCAGTAAAGGTTGATGATATTATTGGAAAAAATCTTGTTGAATATGAGAATTGGCACACAGAAAACTTGACAGATACAGGTAATTTAACTGGGTCTCAGTACAATTTAACCTTAACATTTGACGATGGATATTCCATAGAGATATAGAATTACCAATAAAAAAAAAATTACTATTTCAAATCTTATTAATAATAAATAATAGCCTATTACACCTTATTACATATTAGTACAGCATAATTATTATATTTCTGTTAATATTAAACATAAAATTTATTGTATATTATGTTTAAATTTGTAGAATGGAAAAGAATTTAGCTTGTAAAACAAAAATCACTATATGGATCTGAGTGGGAATAGTCGAATATTGTTTTTACTTTTTGTTGGTGTTTTCATGGGTTCCCTCGATATTGGGATCGTTGGACCAGCACTACCTTCTATTCAAACATATTTTATTGTAAATGAACGTGTCTTATCATGGGTTTTTACCATATATATCCTGTTTTTTATGATTGGAACTCCATTAATGGCAAAACTTTCTGATATTTACGGTCGTAAATCTATTTACATTTTTGATATTTTTCTTTTTGCAATAGGCTCATTAATTACCATCACATCATTTTCGTTTGAAATGCTCCTTTTAGGTCGGGCTGTTCAAGGTATTGGTGCTGGTGGCATATTCCCTGTGGCCAATGCATTTATTGGTGATATATTTCCACCAGAAAAAAGAGGAAGCGCACTTGGAATATTGAGTTCTGTTTGGGGTTTATCAAGTGTTTTAGGTCCAGTTTTAGGAGGATTACTATTGAACTATAGTTGGCAATTGTTATTTATTATCAACTTGCCAATAGCTGCCGGTGTTCTTATAGGAAGTATTTATATACTTCCAAAATCTATTAAAAATCGTAAAATCTTATTTGATTGGTATGGGTTAATTGTTTTGGGCACTCTGGTAGTTTCTTTAGCCTATGGTTTAAACCAAATAGACACAAATCATTTTTTAAATAGTATATCATCACTTGCTGTCTGGCCGTTTTTGGTACTCAGTTTATTATTGGTACCGGTATTGTGGAAAGTGGAGAAAATTGCAAGTGATCCTCTGATTCAAGTTGATCTGTTTAAGAATATGGAAGTAAAACTCATTAGTAGTATCTCAATTGGAACCGGGTTGATACAAGCATCAACAGTATTTGTACCAGCATTTGTTATTGTTGCATTATCATTTAGCACAGCAAATGCAAGTTTAATGTTAATGCCAATAGTCGCTACCATGGCGGTGGGAGCCCCTATAATTGGAAAACTACTAGATAGATTTGGTTCAAGAAATATAATGGTAACAGGGGCAATTACCATGATGGTAGGACTTTTCATCATGAGTATGTTTTCTAGATCATTTTATATCTTTATATTAGCAGGGATCTTGGTTGGAGTAGGGATGAGCACAGCAATAGGATCTCCTCCACGTTATATCATGCTGATAGAAAGTCCTCCCAAGGAAAGAGCATCTGGTCAAGCATTGATAAATATATTAACAAGTGTTGGCCAACTTATGGGTGGTGCATTAATAGGTGCTGTAATAGGATCATATGCCGGTAAAATAGGAGGATATGAACTTGCATATTTATGCATAGGATTTGTAGCCATTGCAATGACATTTTTAGCTATAGGACTTAAAAATAAGCAAGAACAGGTTAAAACCATGAAATTATCATTTAATTCAGAATAATAATAATAATAATAATTGATTGCATATTTAATTGGAATTTTCTAATTTCGAAAATTTAATTTGCAATGTATTACATATTATAATTCGAGGTGTTCTAATGCTTTCGAAAATACCAATTGATATTGGGAAGATAAAAAAGGATGATTTGGATAAAGAAATACTCCGAGCAGCTATTATTGGAGAACTTGATGCTATAAACCTCTATGAAGAATTCGCAAATATGACAGAAAACATAGATCTTAAATCAGTTCTTATGGATATTGCTGGAGAAGAAAAAACACATGTAGGCGAATTACAAACAATGCTCCTTAGAATGGATAATGAACAGGAAATCGAGTTGGTTAAGGGTAAAAAAGAAGTTGAAGAGTTAACTGGAAAAAAATAAATCCTTTATCCATTGAAAAATCAGATGATTCTTGAGATTTAAATCATCAATT
The DNA here is from genome assembly GCA_003158115.1 of Methanobacterium sp. Taxonomy (GTDB): domain Archaea; phylum Methanobacteriota; class Methanobacteria; order Methanobacteriales; family Methanobacteriaceae; genus Methanobacterium_B. Next base: position 1,925 of record PMGM01000020.1, on the reverse strand, counting down.
CCAAATTTTTTTTATTTATTAACCCTTATTTTATCATAATAATGCCAGATTTATCTCTTTATAATATAAAGATAGAATATTTGAAGATATTATAGATAAAACCCAAATTAATATGAATTAGTTACTATTTCTTTTAAATATAAGTCCTATTTCTAAAAAAGAAGTGATACTACTTATTAAAGGAGGTAGGGGCAGGGATTCTTTGAGACTAAAGAACAGATGTGATAATTTAAATATTCAAAAGGTGATCTTTCACTCCCTACCCATTTATATTATATTGTAATAAGTCTTATTTGAAATTTTAGAATATATATCATATCATCAAAATAAGGAGTAGAGAGCGGTTCTTTCACTTGGGGGGTTACCAACTTCCAGAGATGGTAAAAAAAGCGGTGAATCAAATCGTCTTTACTCCACATTGTATTCTGTTTTTAAAAATTATTAAAATTTTGAAATTCAAAAAAAATTTGGAATTCAAACGATTCGATATTTATAATATACCTAAAAAATATCAAATTCTATTAATCATTTTATCAACCCTGAACTTACTCATTCAATTAAATTATAGATCATTACCATAACAAATTTTTATTTCTACTAGGGAACATGGAATCTTAGATTTTAGTTGTAAAATTAATTTCTTTTAGTATTAATCATATCAATCAGTTTATTTTTATCTTTAACCTCAAATTTAATTGTGTAATGTGTTTTTGAGTTATAATTTAAATCACCAATTGGAGTGATTGATGATACAAAATTAACAGGATATTCTTCTTTTTTTAAATTATCAGGATGGCAGATGTTTAAATAAAACCATTTAGCATCTGGTTCATATTCAAATTCTGCTGAAATGATATTACTTTGATTTATTAATTGGACATTTTCTTTAAAATTATCATTGAATACTTCTTTTATTTTTTCAAATATCTTATCCTCCATTTTTTATCACCTATTGATATTTATTTTTTCATATCAAATATTTTTATGGATATTTAATAGTTGCTACTTTTGTATTATATTTTTATAATTCGATAAAAAAAATGTCTTAATATTGACTAAATTATGATGTTTTGTTCATATTATTTGAGAATATATGCAGGATTATAGGTAGAAATTATATAACTCAAAAAATTTATAAATTTTCAATGCTATAAAGTATAATAACAATGTAATAAGTTGATAAAAGAGATTTATATGGGGAGTTGTGGTAAAACTTTTGTGAAAGGGTGAGATAATGAACAGCATCATATATTATCTAATTGTTATAATCCTCATAATAGTTGTATTAAGATTATTAGGACTTTTTTAGGGTTAATGAATAATTTTTGATAATTGAATTAAATATGATGGGATATAAACATAAATATATAAAGAGTGATGATTAGAAAATTATCTTAATTCATAGGAGGGATATTTTATGGATGTATTAATAAATTATCATAAAGATATGCAGGGGAAAGAGGTAGTTGACAGCTATGGTAATGTCCTGGGTAAAGTGAATAACATGTCATGGGATAAATCAACTAAAGAGATAAAATTTTTCGAGATAGGTACCGGTGGAATAATGGAAATGTTAGGCCGGGGAGAAAAGAAAATTCTACCTTTCGATATTATAGAAACCATTGGAGACAAAATATTAATTAAAACAGGAAACACAAANNCTGACAAAAGAGGGTATTTCTAGTATTAAGAATGTTGCCGTGGTTAATGATAGTTCTAAGGTTAAGAGTATTCCTGTAGTTGAGAATAATTCACAGGTTAAAGATCGTTCTATTGTTACACATACCTCTAGAATAAAGGATATTTCCAAACAGAATATTTCAAAGGTTAAGGATATTTCTAAGTTTAAAGATTTTTCTAAGAAGAAGGATACCAAAAATATGGAAAAGGCTGATGATAATGTAAATATCGAGGATATTGAAGAT
>PMGM01000016.1:11488-28823 GCA_003158115.1 Methanobacterium sp. | reverse complement strand
AAATATCAAAGAGATATTAAAAGCAGGAATACCAATGGTTGCAATTGGAATAATAATAACCATAATAGTAATGCTAACAATAGCCAAACCATTCATAGGATAAATCTTAAGGTTTAATGAGAGTTAATTGCAGATAATTTCTGCAATTATTTACTATTTTTTTTGACTATGATATTAAACAAATAATTACTTTTTATTTTATTAATTTTATTTTACTCTAATCTCGTGGTTTTATTTAACAATAAATTTATATCAAATTAACAGAATTAATCTTAGGAAACTTTTATTTAAAAAACTTATAATTAATTTTAAGGAGGTATTTTTATGTCACGGTTTGGTAATTTACTGAGCAGNNATTCGCTAAAAGCCACTACATTTACACTGAAGATATAAAATCAACACCATTTATGAAGAAAACTGTGGGTTCAGGCCTTTCAATGGAGGCAGATACATATTACGTGGTTGCATCTGTTGAACTTGGAAACACCACTACAAAATGCATTTTAACAGCTACAAACCTCACTACCTGCCGTACTTACCTTCTCGATAAAACAGTTAAGATGACTCGTGACATAAGAGCTCCAAAAAAAGGGGAAAAAGTTTTTGGTGAAACTGTTTGGGAAGTGGAATTAACCAAGGAATCTGTAGCAGAAATGGTTAAAGGAACAATATTAGAATCGCTTAAAAAAGCACATGTGGATATAGAAAAAGATTTAGATTTTGTTGTTAGATCCACAGGGGTTACAGCAGGATTTGCAGCACCTGAAGAAGTGGGAGATCTGATTATAGCACTTGCAAAGGGATGTCTTGAAGCAGGAATACCACCGAGAAAGATGTCTCCTGCAATGAGTAAAGAAAATTTTCCTTCACGTCTCCAGGGATTTACCCTTCTTGACAAGGTAATGTTCGATGGAGCTGTAGTCAGTGTTCTTCCACCAACAGGAAGGGTTGTTGTAGCAAATGAAATGGAGGGTGAACTGGTAACCGCTGGAATTAAGGTCGCTTCCATGTGGACCAAGGCAGATTTTAGAAATCCATGTGTATCATTAGATTTTGGAACAACTCTTGCAGGACGTATAACCAACAATGATAAACCCTATGCTCGAACAATTGGAAATTTCTGTGGATTAGCAGGAGCTATTTCAGATTCAATAATAAGAGGAACAGAAATGGTAGATAAAAGGGGTGGAGCAGCCCTTGATCTGTATAAAAAGGGAATTATTAAGGGTGCTGACTGGGAAGCTGCCAAAAAATATGCTGATCAAGCTCATGAACATGTGGACATTAGAAAAGTTCCAGAAGATAGGGAAAGATTTGGTACTGTACCAGTAGATCCAAAGGCAGCATATGATGCCGGTACAACTCTGATAGGCTGTGATGTAGGTAGAAATGGTGATGAAATATCAGAATTAGTGAAATTAGGCCATGAAATATACGAGAATGAAGGAATACACACCCTCTTCGCTACTCTGGACCATGTGAGTGCCACAATTGTTAAAAGATTAATCGAAGAAGCATATAATGAAGGTGTTATTGTAGAAGGATCTATGTTGGGTATTACTGGAAGGGCAGGAATAACCGGTAAAAAGCCAGAATTAATACTCGAATATTCGGGGAAATATTTCAAAGAAACCCTTTTCGTATCAGATGCACTTGCAATGGGAGCAGCAATGATGGCAAGATGTATGAACTCCCTTGGAACTCCAAAAAATCCTGTTGGTGGTTGTCAAGGTGGACCATGCATACTAGGACCAAGGAGAAAGTTGCAGAACAAAGGATAAATATTTTTTTATTATCCCATAATGGAGTAGCATTAAAATGGTAACAGCACTTATAATGGCTGGTGGAAAGGGCGCACGCATGGAGTGTGACACTGAAAAACCAATTATTGAATTGTTTGGTATTCCCATGATACAACATGTTATTGATGCACTCACCAAATCTAAAGAAGTTTCAGATATAATAGTTGCAACAAGTCCAAACACTCCTAAAACATCGTTATATTTACAAAAGCAGAATATTAAAATCTTTCAAACTCCTGGAAATGGTTATGTGGAAGATTTACAATATTATATTTCAGAGAATTTTTCAAATAATTCTGATCATATTATATTGACAATTACTTCTGATTTGCCATTAATAACAAATGAAACTATTGATCATGTGCTCAATGAGTATAATAGGAGTAGTAAACCTGCGATGTGCATTGCAGTCCCGGTGGATATATTTCGGGAGTATGGTTTGAAGCCTAGTATTGTGCTGGGAGATGTGGTTCCGTCGGGATTAAATATATTAAGAAGTAACAACAAGCAACAAGATGAGGAAGTTCTGAAGTTAGGGAAAATTGAACTAGCAGTAAATATTAATAGCTGTGATGATATAGTATTTTTAGAGAATGTTTTGAGTAACAGTGGCTTAAAAATTTAGGTGATATCTATGGTTATTGAAGAGAGAAAACTTATTAAAGGGGAAGAAAAGGTCTGGAGCGAGATCAAGGGATACCAAGTTGCTACTAACAACGCACGTATACTCGGAGAACTCGAAGAGTTAGTAATTAACGGTAAAACCGGAAAGATAACCGATGTAGTTATAAAGGTTGAAAAGGGCCGAAATGTTCATATTAAAGGTGCTAAGAAAAAGGGAGACAACTTACTTGTCCCGTTCGGTAGCGTAGAGAAAGTGGGCGAATTCATAATTATATCAGAATAAACCCACTAAATTTTTCATTATTATAATTTCAATAAATCTAAATTCAAATTGAAATCAAATTTAATAACTCTTTTTATACTGTTCTATATTTTAATTTTTAAAATATTTTTCAATTAAAAAAAAAATAATTAAAAGAATTTATTATAAATAAATTCTCTTTAAACTGTCTTTTCTACATTCCCTGAACGCTTTGATCAATCATTTTTTTAGTTTCAGCTGCTAATTCCGGTGGTAAACCTGCTATGTCCATGCTTAAAAATCCTTTAACGATCATCGAAGCTGCTTCTTCCTCTGTAAGGCCCCTTGACATTAGGTAAAGTACCTCTTCTTCGGCAATTTTACCAACTGCTGCTTCGTGTGATAGTTCAAGATCGGTTGAACTTCCCTCAAGCTCAGGAACGGAATAGATCAATGAGTCATCAGATAAAACCAATCCCATACACTCAAGATGGCCCCTCACATCAGGAGATTTTCCTGCTAAATGGCCCCTTGTATATATTTGAGATTCATCTTTGGATACGGCACGTGTTATCATTTCTGCACTGGAATTTTTCCCTGTGAGTATAGCTCTTGAACCTGCATCCAAAATAGAATCCTTCTGACCGCCTAATATTGACTGGAAAACAACTTTTGAATTTTCTCCCTGACAGTATGCAGTTGGATATGTCTGTATTGTATTCACTGGACTGGTTAGTATGTAATTACTGATATATGTGGTATCATCGTTTAGTATTACACCAGTTCTTGGTCTAACTTCAACCTGCTCGGCCCAATTGTGCACCATTGTGAAGGTTATCTTAGCCCCCTTTTTTAGATAAAATTCTGAAACACCAACATGCATAGCAGACTGAACATCTTCCCCAGTTGAACAACCAGTTATAATATGTAACTCAGAATTTTCCTCTGCAATTATTATATTATGGGCTGTTTGTGCAACTTTTTCATCGCCTATGAACATACATGCCTGGATAGGGAATACTTCTTTGGTGTTTGGAAGCGATCTTATAAAATATCCTCCAGGTTCTCCAAGAGCAGTTTTTGCTGTGTACTTATCAGTATCTACGGGTACAGCATTCCACATATAATCCTTAACCCAGTTATATTTTTCAATGGCTTGTGGAAGGCCCATTAATTCTATTGCTTCTGATTTGCAATTACTGCATACTTTGGATTGATCAATTTGTAAAAATGAACCAGCTCTACCCGCTTCTGAGGCATCTACACCAACTTTAAGTAGGGATTTCTTATTCTTATTTGAGAGATCTTTTAATGATTCAATTTCCTCATGTTCTCCAGCTTCTTCCCCTTCAAAATTTTCAAAGTCAATGTCTTCTCCTAAGGCTGCTTTTTTCTTTTTAGCTTTTTCAGCACGTTCTAATGTATTCCGCAACATTGCACACACCCTTTGAACCCTTCTTTTCTTATATCTTCTAATATTTCAGTTGGATCTCCTGAACAAGCTATTTTACCATCCATGAGAACGTGTGCAGTGTTTGCACCTACAAAATTTAGAATATATCCCAGATGGGTAATGAGTAAACCTGATTTTTCACGGAGTCCTGGTTTCTTATCCTTGTCCAATAGCACATTTATCTCTTCTGCTAAGAGTTCAACATTTTCGATATCTACACCTGAATCAGGTTCATCGAACATTATAAAATCGGGTTGTTGTGCTAAAAGCTGAAGAATCTCTGATCTTTTAACTTCTCCGCCTGAGAATCCTAGGTTCACATCCCTTTCTAGAAACTGATCACTGAATTTTAATTTATCAGCCAATGCAATTGTTTCAGGTGAAAGCTCTTCAGAAACTGGTTTGGCGCCTTTTTTACTGCTTTCTATATTCAACAGATCTTTAAGTTTAACTCCTCTTATTGCAGGAGGGTTTTGGAAACTCACACCTAAACCTAATTGAACCCTTTCTGTGGTTGTCATATGGGTTATATCATCACCTTTAAACAATATTTCCCCTCTAATAACTTTATACTTAGGAAATCCAAGCATTGACATAAAAAGTGTACTTTTTCCACTTCCATTAGGTCCTAAGAGAACATGTGTTTCGCCTTTGTCTATATATAAATCTATATCGCTTAATATTTCTTTTCCACTGACTTCAACAGCCAGATCAGTTATTTCAAGCAGCAGTCTAACCACCAACTTTTTATTTTAAATTATTCACTCAAACACTTTTTCTGTTTTTTGTTTTATTTAACGATGTTTAATTGCTCATTAAATTAACATTGTTAACTGTTAAGGAATTATTAAATTATTTTGTGGGATATTACTTTTTGGATGGTACTATTGTATACAACAAAGACTAAAATAAAAAAAAATCTAAAACACTATAATATTCCTTAAAAATTTTCTTTAAACATTAATATATATTTAAAATCATTTAATATGTAGATAAAACTTTAAAAATGTCTATGGATGTTTAATATGGCGAATATTTTGTTGTTATTCATCAAAGTAATAAAAACAAGATGATTAATATTCTAATATATATGCTTTTCGGAATTGTTCTTTGAGTAACCTTTATAATAACTATTTTGCTATCCTATAATGTACATTAATAAAATTCACCGGAATAATGGTGAAGTTTGATGTTACATTGATAAATCAGGAGGAAACTCTATGGCTGAGGATGATGTGAAGATCGTTATGTTTTGTTGTAACTGGTGCTCCTACGGTGGAGCAGACACCGCTGGTACTGCAAGGATGCAATATCCTCCAAACGTACGTATAATAAGAGTTATGTGCTCAGGACGTATAGAACCACAGTTTGTTTTTAAAGCATTCCGTGAGGGAGCAGATGGTGTAATAGTAGCAGGATGTCACCACGGTGACTGTCACTACGATGCAGGCAACTATAAACTAGACAGAAGAATGAGATTAATTTATAAATTAGCAGATGATCTTGGTATTGGAAGGGAAAGAATTTACCATGACTGGATATCTGCATCTGAAGGAGAAAAATTCGCGAACACCGTTGATATGATGGTAAAACGTATCAAAGGACTGGGTAAGTCCCCACTCAAGGAACAACTATCAGTTGAAGCATAAACGGAGGAGTGAAATAGTATGGCAGAAAAAGCTAAGATAGCGACCATGTGGTTGGCTGGATGTTCCGGTTGTCACCTGTCCATTGCAGATATACATGAAGCAATAATAGACGTGATGGGACTAGCAGACTTCGAATTCAGCCCTGTACTCATGGATGTTAAATACGATGAAGTTCCAGATGATCTGGACGTTATTATAATTGAAGGTGGAATTCGTAACGATGAAAACCGTGAACTTGCCGAAATGCTCAGAAAAAAAGCAAAAATTGTCATAGCTTACGGTGTATGCGCAGTATATGGAGGAATACCTGGACTAGGAAACCTGCACACAGTTGATGAGCTTACACAAGAAGCATACGTCAACTCAGCAAGTACCTACAATGAAGAAGGTATAATACCAAATGAAGATGTACCTCACCTCGAAAGTAGAGTGAGACCACTTTCAGAAGCAATAGATGTGGATCTATCCATACCTGGCTGTCCAACAAAATCTGAGATTCTTGCAGAAGCACTTGTGGCACTTTTAACAGGAAAACCTATAACTTTACCACAAACCAACCTATGTGAAGTATGTCCAAGAGAAAAACCACCAGAAGGTATGGCTATGGACAAGATCATAAGGCAATTTGAACTTGGAAGACCTGAAGAAGAAATGTGCCTAGTACCACAGGGACTTGTATGTATGGGTCCATCAACAATATCACTTTGCGGAGCAGAATGCCCAACAATAGGCATACAGTGCAGAGGATGTTACGGACCAACAGCAAAAGTTACCGACCAAGGTGCAAAAATGATCAGTGCAATAGGATCAGACTTCGGTGTTGAACATGATAAAACTGTTGATCCAGAAGAAGTTGCTGACCAGTTAGATGATATTGTAGGTACATTCTACACTTACACACTTCCAGCTGCATTAATACCAATGAAAATGCAAAAGGAGGGAAAATAAATGGTTAAATTAACAATGGAACCAGTGACAAGAATTGAAGGTCACGCAAAAATTACAGTCCATCTCGATGATAAAGGAAATGTTGAGGAAACCAGACTTCATGTTATGGAATTCCGTGGATTTGAAAAATTCCTCCAAGGAAGACCAATTGAAGAGGTTCCTAGGATAGTACCAAGGATCTGTGGTATATGTGATGTACAACACCACTTAGCCGCTGCAAAAGCATCCGATCAGTGTTATGGATTTAAAGACGATGAAATTTTACCAACTGCTTACAAAATGAGGGAGTTAATGAACTGGGGTTCATTTATGCATTCACATGCACTCCATTTCTACTTCCTAGCAGCACCAGATTTCATAGCAGGAAAAGACCGTAAAACAAGGAACGTCTTCCAGATCATTAAAGACGCACCTGATGTTGCTCTCCAAGCTATTGAACTCAGAAAAAACGCTTTAGACATTGTTAAAGCAACTGGTGGAAGATCAATACACCCAACATCATCAACACCTGGTGGTATCGCAACAGAAATTGATGCTGAAACACAGAAGGATCTTCTGAAAAAGGCACAAAGAAACGTTGAACTTGCACAGGCAACAATCGAACTTGCAAAACCAATATTTGTTGAAAACTTAGACCTTGTTAAAGAATTAGGATATGTTGAAACCTACCACACAGGTCTTGTTAACAAAGGTGTGTGGGATGTATACAACGGTGACGTGAGGATGAAAGACAAGGAAGGAAAAATATACGCTGAATTTGGAAGCGAAAACTACCTTGACTACATGGCTGAAAAGGTCAAACCATACTCATGGTTAAAATTCCCTTACATAAAAGACTTAGGTTATCCTGAAGGAATTTACAGAGTAGCTCCATTATCAAGGCTTAACGTGGCTGACAAAATGCCATCACCAATAGCCCAGGAATACTTTAAAGAATTCAAAGACACCTTCGGATACGCACACGAACCATTACTCTTCCATTGGGCAAGATTAATCGAACTAGTTGCAGCTTCAGAAATGGCTGTTGACGCACTAGAAGGAGATTTATCTGGTGAGAAATTCCCAGGTCCAATCGAAAGACAAGCTGGTGAAGGTGTAGGAATAGTTGAAGCAGCAAGAGGAACATTAACTCACCACTACCAAACAGATGATAACGGATTAGTTACCAAAGCAAACATTGTTGTTGCAACAATCCAAAACAACCCTGCAATGGAAATGGGTATCCAGAAAGTTGCTAAAGACTACATCAAACCTGGTGTTGAAGTAGACGACAAGATATTCAACTTAATGGAAATGGTAATAAGGGCATACGACCCATGTCTATCCTGCGCAACTCACACAATCGACACAAATATGAAACTCGCAACAGTTGAAGTATACGACAGTGAGGGACACCTCATAAACAAGGTCTAACCCGCAAGGTGAAAAAATGATAGTAGTCAACAAGGAAGACTGCATCAGATGCGGCGCATGCCAGGGTGCATGTCCTACAGCGGCCATAGAAGTGTCACCGGAAGATGTGATCTACTGTGACGTCTGTGGAGGCGCACCCAAATGTGTGGACATATGCCCAAAAGGTGCATTGAAAACAGAAGAAATTTCAATTGATGAGAGCGGTGTAATACAATCTCGAGTAACTTACAACCCATCACTTTGCGATGAATGTGGTGACTGTGTAGAAATTTGCCCACCACAGGTATTGAAACTTGATGAAGGTAAGATGAGCAAAGTACCACTAGAAGGATACTGTGTAATGTGCGAGAAATGTGTTGACATATGCCCAGTTGAAGTTATAGGTGTTGAAGGTGTCAAAGAACCTAGCAAAGTTGATGTTGACATAAGCGGACCTATAGCCATAGTGGACTGTGTTGGATGTGGTATGTGTGTGGACGAATGTCCAGTAGATGCCATAACCCTCGATAAAATTGGAGGAAGTATTGTCATTGATGAGGAAACCTGTATCAAATGTGGAGTCTGTTCACAGACCTGCCCATGGAATGCAGTTTACATATCAGGCAAGAAACCAGAAAAACGTTCCAAAGAAATGCTTGAGTTTAAAGTAGACGAAGATACCTGTATTGGATGTAACGTCTGTGTTGAAGCATGTCCTGGTGATTTCATTATACCTAAATCATCTACATTATCAGTTGAACTTCCAGAGATTTGTACAGCATGCGGTCTCTGCGAACAGCTGTGTCCTGTAGATGCAATAGAACTTGAGGTTGAATTAGGACCTGCAAAACCAGCATCTGAAGAAGGAATAGTTTGGGATGAAGAGAAATGTGACCATATAGGTGCATGTGCAAGAATATGCCCTACTGATGCAATCAGAGTGGTAACAAATACTGGAATGGAAGTACCAGGTGACATCAAGACGGATGCAGAACCATCATATGCAATGTGTACACGTTGCGGTGCATGTACAACTGCTTGTCCTGAGGGTGCACTGACCATTTCAGAGATCGATAAAGTAGTTGACGGCAAAGTCGTTAAACGAAACAGGATCTCATTCAGCCCTGACAAATGCACAGAATGCGGTGACTGTATTGAAGTATGTCCGTACAACATGCTGAAACTCACAGGAGAAAAAGTACCTCTTAAAGGGTATTGTATACTCTGTGATCAGTGTATTGAACCGTGTCCAAAAGATGCACTTTCAATGAAATAATTTTTTAAAGGTGGAATTTCCACCACATTCCTATTTTTTTTAGATTATTTCAGAATATTAAATTTTGAATGTATTTGAGAATAATATTCAAAAAAAATTAATGAACTAACTTATTTTTACTAAAATTTTGCATGTTTCGTTCTTTTTTTGAACTGTTGAGGCTGTCTCACAAATATTTTCTGCACTTCTAATATTTGATTATTTCGAATTTAAAGGCATATAAATACTTATTTTTTTCTAGATTTTGAATTATGAGACAGCCTCCTGTTAATTAAACATTCGAAAAACATATTCCTTTGTAATAACTAAAAAAATGCATTCAATTTTAAAGCTGAAATACGATAAACCTAATTTACATACAATTTAGATTTTTGTGGAGATTGTTAGCAAAATAACATCAAATAAACTTGTTTGTGATTTCCCAAATAACTTTATATAATATTAGGATAATACCATCGATGTAGGGGAGTTTGATATTTAATTATGGGGATAATAACAAACTTCACATATTTATAATAGTTTTAATTAGATTAATTCAAATAAAAACTTAGATTATATAAATTGTTATTATCATATTGTGTTTCAATTATTTGGGGGGCGGGGTAAATATATAAAAAGATTCTCTTAACATCAATTTTCCTGATAATTATAGCTTTTACTGGTACTTCAGCAGCCGCAGATGTCACTAATAATTCTACAAATCTAACTTCTGTTAGTCATATCTTTTCTTCAAATAATCTCACTAATAACACAAATTCCAGCTTAAATAATAGCAAAATCATTAAAATAGTAGGTAACGTCACAAGATGTGATAATGGAAAGCCATTTCAAGGTGTTACAGTTACAGTAACTTCTGTGAACGGTACTTTTATAGCTAAAACAATTACAAATCTTCAAGGTTCGTATATTCTAAAATTTAGTGGTAAATCATTGAATTATAGTGTTACAGCAAGTTATCCTGGTCATGTGCCATCAACCAAGAATGTGGTGGTTACTCAAAAAAACCAAACTCAAAATTTTTACGGATTTGCAAATTTTAGGCTAGGTCCAATGCCCAGTCTCACTATAACAGCCCCGTCTACACAATTGTTAAATCAGACCTTTAACTTTAACCTAAATTTTAACAATACAGGAAATATGACGGGATTTGGACCGGTGGTTCAGCTTATTCTTCCGTCTCAGATACAACTTAAATCTGCGACTTTTCTTGGTGCTCCTGTAACAGTGTCTTCCCCACTTATTTTTCCTGTTTCAGGGGTGCTTACAGATCCTCTTACTGGATTAACTGTAACTGGAACTCCAGGATATTCTTTCTATACATTAATATATCCACTAGGTAGTTTTACAATGGGCCAACCAACAGCTGTTATAAATGTTAATGCCCTTTTATTAGGTAATTCCACATTAGGAGTTCCTTTAAACATAACTGGATATCCGGTGTTCAGGTTTGGTGCAAATGCAACAGGGACCATACCACTTCGAGGTACAAAGGTCACAACCACGGTAACTCCTACAGTTATAGTAATTGCCAAGACAAGTAATGCACATGAGCAAGAGACTGCTACTGGTAGGAATTATCCTGTAACTTACACCCTTAGTGTAGATGTGGCAGCGGGCAGGACGGTTAATAATGTAGTTGTTAGTGATGTGATTCCTAATAATCTTCAATTTATTGGTGTTACCAATTATGATGGTGGAACTCCTGTTACACTCCCTTCAACCACTACCCCTGGTGGAATATTAAGTATAAGTTTCGGCAATGTTACAGGGATCTTAGGTGATGTTAAGACCATCACTTATCAAGTCTTTGCCCCGCTACTAAACAGTTCCTCACAATCAGTGATCAATCCAGTTACAGGACTTCCTGTTAACGCTACTAATGTGGCTAATGTTACTGGAACTTACAATGGTACAAATGTTAGTTCATCAGCTAATTACACACTTTACCTGAAATCCCTTGCAGTTCAAAAAAATGTAGTAGATATAACAACTCCATCTGCACCACGACCAACTGATATTTTGAATTACACCGTAAACTTCCAAGTATCTGACTACTTCTCAATGAATGATTTAGTTATCAATGATACCTTAGGTGATGGGCAGACTTTCTTAACAGATCTTACCCATAATCCAACCTTATCATTAAACCTTCCGAATATTGGACTAGTTAATCTCAAATTCAACCTTTCAGATCCGAGTGAGTTCCAAATGTTTTATAATTCAACATCTGGAATAACTTATCTAACTTTCAATGTATCCCAACTTCTTATAAACAATAATATCACTGGAACATTAACGGGTGGAAACTACACCGGAGGTAATTACAGTGCAACTCAGGGTAATATAAATTTCTGGTCTCAAATTAATATTAATTATGAAAATCCAGACAAACCAATTGTTTCAAGTGACACTGTAAATAATGCAGTAATTGGAAATTCGAAATTAGTTAACAGTAACAATCCTGTGTCTGATGGCAGTTCCACGTCTGTGCTAATAGTTGCACCTGCTGCTGAAAAACAGATCTATGATGTACAGAGAAATGGTGTAGATATAGGTCCAACCAACCAGATCAGACCAGGAGATATAGTTACATTTTTACTTCAAGTCTCCGTACCAACAACCAATCTAGGAGAATTTTATCTTACAGATTATTTACCCATCCCATTATTCCAGGCAGACGAGTTCACAACAGGTCAAGCACCTCTTTCTCAGGGAAACACTTCCCCTCCAGCTGGGCAGTGGCAATTAACAAGTAATGATACTTTGAGTAATTTAAGTGGTGTTATTCCTTCTTTGGTGGTTGATGATTCACAAAACACATTAGAATTCTTTTATGGGAATATTTACAATTCAACCCAGCCAACCAGTTTAGTAAATATTTTGTTCAGTGTCACAGCTACTGGAGATCCGATGTCTAATGGATTGTACTTAACCAACTGGATGAATGTGAACTACAACAACACAGTCATGCAGATGTTTACGAATAATCAAATTGTTTCACTTGTTACAAATGAGCCACAACTCACTATAACTAAGACTGCCAGTCCCAATACTGGACGCCAGGCAGGAAATAATGTTACATATACCATAACTATCAAAAATACTGGTAATGCTCCGGCTTATAATGTAAATATAACTGATAATTTACTATCCTCATTGGGTATCTACATTAACGGAACTCCAACAGTCACGGCCAGTTATCAAGGAGGTCCTTCTATTAATTTAACAGGTTTAGGAGACCTTTTTGGGACAGGTTTAAATTTTGGTACTTTATATCCTATATTTGCTTCCAATGAAACCAATAACACCATTATTTTAACTTATAATGCTATTTTAAGTAGTGATGTATACCCTTTACAGGTGATGAATAACACTGCACAGATCACAAATTTTACATCGTTACCTCCAGCTGACAGTACTAATTTCGTGACAGATCCGACTTTATATCAAGCTAATGCCACAGTTACAATGTTGGGTCCGCAGTTCCAGAAAATATTTGTTGGTTCTCAAGATGGGCCTAGTACTGGTTCAAATTTGACTATAGGAGAAATTGGAAGATTTAATTTAGATGTAACATTACCTGCTGGACAAATTAATGATCTGGTCATAACCGATACCATACCTGCTGGCTTGGTCTTTGAAGATTATAACATATCCAATAACCCTAATATTGTGCTTCCTACGGTTAACTTTACTCAAGTTGGTAATTTGCTTACATTTTTATTCCCTGGAACCACAAACACCACTAATGGAAGCAACACTTTTAGTATATCCTTGGATTTCCTGGTTGCAAATAATAATTCAACTAACCCGCCACATACTACACCTGTTAAGAATAATGCAGCGTCTATGGATTGGTCAAATATTGGAAACAGTCCAATCAATAGTAATGCTAATGTAACTATTATTGAACCAAATTTACAGGTGACCAAAACAATTACTCCTAACGTAGGGGCTGGAGGACAGAAAGTAACTGTAACTCTTCAAATAAAAAATATTGGAAACTCAACTGCATACAATGTCTTGATTACAGACCCTTTAAGCACTGCTGGCAACATTTTTGACTTGACTAGTGTTCAAAGTACTAATCAAAATGGTTTTATTTACAGTTATCCATCTAATACCATAACATTTACTGGTGGTAACATCACACCTAATCAAACATTGACATTCACTTTCAATGCAACTGTACTTACCAATGTTACGCTCGGTTCAACGTTCAACAATACAGCATATACAAATTATTACTCTCTTTTGAATGGAACCAATCCTGATCCTAACGCTCGAAATTATACAAGTTCTGGATGGGCAACTTTCAGAGCAGGTGATCCTACAATAAGCAAGGCTGTAATTGGATCAACCATCCATGGAACTACAGGAAACCTTGCCATTGGAGAGAATGTAACATACCGTATAACAGTTACCTTGCCCGAGGGTCAGGCAGATAATCTCATAGTTACAGATAGTTTACCTTCTGGATTCGCTTATGTAACATCAGATCTAAACAGTTCTACATGGGATGGTACGTTGGGCTCATTGACTACCACAACCATAGGCCAGAACGTTAATTTCCTATTCAACGGTGCATCAATCAGTTTAATGGATAACAACACTTTCTATATAGATTTAGAAGCGTTGGTTATGAATGTCACTGGAAATGTTGTTGGTAATACGAAAACAAATAATGTGAACCTTACTTGGGATGAAAATAGTCATGGGCCTTTTACAGCATCAGTGAACACTACATTGGTGGGGCCAAATTTAACTATTGCAAAAACGGTAACACCTAACCCTGTGGATGGTAGTGATTTGATGAATATATCACTCCTAGTCACAAATACTGGTAATTCTCCTGCTTATGAGATTAGTTTAACTGATTTATTAAATTCCATATTATTTGACCCAACAACTTTTGTATACACTCCAGTAACGGGTTACAATATCTATATTAATGGATCCACTGTGTACATTATTGGAAATCTTGGAACTTTCCTTAACAATACATCTGGCAACAATACACAGTACTTCAACTTCACAGTTAACGCCACAAATAATGTTCCAAGTAACTCAACATTTACTAACCAAGCTAATGGTATATATTATTCCATGCCTACTGTTTTTAATCAGACTAGGGTATCGTCAGTTTCTTCTAATGTGGTGAATATTAAAACAGTTGCTCCATCGATAGCTAAAGTAGTGAATTCTACTTCTGAGCCAGATTCTACAGGAAACAATGTAATGATTGGAGAAGTAGTTGTTTATCGCCTAACTTTAACAATTCCTGATGGTAGTACCAATAATGTAACGCTTAGTGATATTTTACCATCTAATTTAGTTTATAATTCTGGTACTGCAATGATTATGAGGAGTAGTAGTGATATAACTGCCTCAGGATTCGTATTTACAGCACCTGTAGGGCAGTATGAAGATTATACTGGAATTACTAATACCACATTCAATCTTGGTAATATATTGTTTAATGGAAGTAATGGGCTTCACAATGGTACTATAAGTATAATCTTCAATGCAACTGTACTTAACATAAATGCCAATCAGAACGGTACTCAAATACCCAACAATGTAACATTCAATTTCACAAATGCTACTGGAGCGAACCAAACATTAACGGGCATCGGACCAACATTGAACGTCATCGTGCCGCATTTATCCATAACTAAAACCGCCAATCCTACAACTGTGGAAGGTGGACAAACTGTAACATTTAACGTCCAAGTCCTTAACAATAACAATACTAATGGTGCACCCGCCTACAACCTCCAAGTACTCGATCCTTTAGTTGGTTATAATAGTTTGAGTAATATTGTTATAACTCCTAGTGATGGCACTATAATCTATTCTAACAATTCTACATCTAATTTGTTGGATATTAACATAAACCAGTTAAATCAAACACAATATCTGAATATAACCTATCAAGCAAAAGTAAACACCAATGTAACATACGGCCAGCAAGTAAACAACACAGCCCAAGTTACAGGCACATCACTACCAGGGGATCAAGGTACAAACAATGCTACTCCAGGATCTCCCGGGTCCAGTAACGGTAAAAGAACTGGAGATCCTACACAGCCAGCAGGAGCGGTGAATAATCTTATAGCCACATCAACTGCCACAGTAACTGTTAGGAATCCAACAATATCCAAAAATGTAAATGGGCAGAAAACTGTAAATCGTACAATTGATGATACAGCAACCGAAAACCTAATTATAACTCTGCCTATTGGAACAACCAATGATCTATCAGTCATTGATGTTGCACCATCGGGTCTGCGATTAAGTGGATTCAATTACAATGCGAGTACAGGAATTTCGGTAACTCAATTTAATGTAACATCAATCGGTAACAATTATACCTTTGATTTTGGTAACACAACTGCTTCACAGGATGGAAATATAAGTATCAGCTACACTGTACAGGTTCTAGATATAGCTGGAAACATTAATGGTCAAAACTTAACTAACAATGCAACACTTTTCTACCAGAATATAACAGGTCAGAGTGTAAATGCAGGTTCAGACACTGCAAATATTAAAGTTGTTGAACCTAACTTGCTTATTACAAAAACAGCAAGTACAAACAACTTAGTAATTGGAGAACAATTCACTTACACATTATTCATTAAACATAGTAATTCCAGTACTTCAGATGCTAATAACATTGTTGTAATAGATAACTTACCGGTGGGTCTGAGTTATGTTCCAGATTCAGTAGTATTACCTCCAACTTGGGCTTTGAGTGTAGTTGGAAGTACATTAACCTTCAGTTCTCCACTTCTGACTTTATCTGACAATAATGTAACAATATTATTTAACTGTACAGTAAACAACAACACAATATTTGCGGGTCAAAACTTAACTAATACAGCCAATATGAACTACACTTCATTAGCAAATGGTGGAAGGGATTATGGGCCTGTTTCAAGCAGTTCTCAAGTACATATTTTTGGTGCTGATCTTTCAGTAATAAAAACTGGAACTTCAAATGTAGATGCTGGCCAAGGAGTATCATACACTGTAATTGTAACAAATCTTGGACCTGATACAGCAGATAATGTAACATTTACAGACACATTCATTGCTTCATGGTTCAATCAATTAATAAATCCACAATATTCCTTAAATGGGGGTACATTTACTAGTATTACAGTGAATCCATGGACTCTATCCTTGGGTAACATCTTATCAGGTAATAATGATACCATACAAATAAATGCAATTGTCTCTCCGTCAGCACAAGCAGGAATTCTTAACAATACAGCTAATGCAACTTCTGACACAACCGATCCCAACCCAAACAACAATAACGACACTAAACTAACCAACGTAGATACCTTAGCTAACCTAACTATTACTAAGACTGCGGCTGCTACGGTTACTGCGGGTAATAGTTTGGTTTATACTGTGGTTGTTTCGAATAATGGTCCTAGTGATGCTCAAAATGTAATTGTAAATGATATTGTTTCAGTTTTGAGTAATGTGACATGGACTTTGAATGGTGTAGCTGAAGGTAATTGGACTGGTTCAACCAGTCTAGGTGTTATGACACCGGGTGAGGTTGATACATTACTATTTAATGGCACTGTTCCATCTTCAACTGTAAATGGTACTGTGCTGAATAATACAGCTAATGTGACATCTCCAACAGATCCTAATGTGACTAATGCTAGTGCTGTTACCAATGTGAATACATTAACTAATCTGACTATTACTAAGACTGCAGCTGCTACGGTTACTGCGGGTAATAGTTTGGTTTATACTGTGGTTGTTTCGAATAATGGTCCTAGTGATGCTCAAAATGTAATTGTAAATGATATTGTTCCGGTTTTAACTGGTGTAACATGGACCCTAAATGGTACTCCGATGGGTGGTTGGACTGGTTCAACTAGTCTAGGTGTTATGACACCTGGTGAGGTTGATACATTACTATTT
>PMGM01000016.1:0-11425 GCA_003158115.1 Methanobacterium sp. | reverse complement strand
TGACTATTACTAAGACTGCAGTTGCTACAGTTACTGCGGGTAATAGTTTGGTTTATACTGTGGTTGTTACGAATAATGGTCCTAGTAATGCTCAAAATGTAATTGTAAATGATATTATTCCAGTTTTAAGTGGTGTAACATGGACATTAAATGGTACTCCGATGGGTGGTTGGACAGGTTCAACTAATTTAGGTGTTTTAACACCGGGTGAGGTTGATACATTACTGTTTACTGGTACTGTTCCATCTTCAACTGTGAATGGTACTGTGTTGAATAATANNATTTGACTATTACTAAGACTGCGGCTGCTACGGTTACTGCGGGTAATAGTTTGGTTTATACTGTGGTTGTTACGAATAATGGTCCTAGTGATGCTCAAGATGTGGTTGTGGATGATATTGTTCCGGTTTTAAGTGGTGTAACGTGGACTTTGAATGGTGTAGCTGAAGGTCTATGGACAGGTTCAACTATCTTAGGTGTTTTAACACCGGGTGAGGTTGATACATTACTGTTTACTGGTACTGTTCCATCTTCAACTGTGAATGGTACTGTGTTGAATAATACGGCGAATGTGACATCTCCAACAGATCCTAATGTAACTAATGCTAGTGCTGTTACCAATGTGAATACCTTGGCTAATTTGATTATAACTAAAACAGCTGCTGCTACGGTTACTGCTGGTAATAGTTTGGTTTATACTGTGGTTGTTACGAATGATGGTCCTAGTAATGCTCAAAATGTAATTGTAAATGATATTATTCCAGTTTTAACTGGTGTAACGTGGACATTAAATGGCACTCCGATGGGTGGTTGGACAGGTTCTTATAATCTGGATGTTATGGCGCCAAATGATATTAAAACATTAGTGTTTAGTGGTATTGTTCCTTCTAATACTCCTAATGGTACTGTACTGAATAATACGGCTAATGTAACATCTCCTACAGATCCTAATGTAACTAATGCAAGTGCATTAACTAATGTTAATGCATTAGCTAATTTGACTATAATCAAAACTGGAAATGCATCTGTACTACCTGGAGGAATTATTAATTATAAAATATTCATCAAAAATAACGGACCTTCAGATGCATTAGATGTCCATTTATTTGATGATATTAACCCATTAGTCACAGGAGCACAATATTCACTTTCAGGAAATACCAGTACATGGAGTCCATGGCCACCAGCATCAGGATACTTAGATTTAGACACTCTCATCGCAAATCAAAATGAAACAATATTTATTATGGGTACAGTACTTCAATCTGCTAATCAAGACATAATCAACACTGCAACAGTAACAAGTCTAAATTCACAAGATATGAATTCAACGGTAGTGACACACCTAAAAACTGCAGATATAGGAATTATGAAATATGCAAGTACAACAACTCCTAACTATCTGGATAATGTTACATTCACAATTAAAGCACATAATTACGGTCCAGATCAAGCCACCGGAGTTCAAGTAACAGATTTACTCCCTACTGGATTGAAATATATCTTATCAACCGTTACACAAGGAACGTACAACTCCACATCAGGTGTTTGGATAATAGGAAATATAAACAATGGTACTACAATGTTGTTAACCATCCTTGCCCAAATAGAGAAAACTGGCAATATAACAAATACAGCAAATAAAACAGGGGAAAATGAGTACGATCCTAACCCAAATAACAACCAAGACTCCAAAACACTCAATGTTCCAGAAGCAGCAGATCTATCCATAACAAAAACAGTCAAACCAACAAACCCATCATTACACGAAACAATTATATACACAATAATAGTCCATAATCATGGCCCCGACACTGCATTAAATGTTTATGTAATTGATAAATTACCTAAAGGATTAACATACATTTCATCATCAACTAACTACGGATCATACAATCCAAAAACAGGAATATGGACAATTGGAACAGTATTAAGAAACACAAATGCAATACTGAACATAAAATCTGGAGTTGAAACTGTAGGAATAATTCAGAACAATGCAAAAGTGTACTCTTCAACATATGACCCTACATTAAATGATAGGGCAGCAAGTGCAACAGTTAATGTAAAAAAGGCTAAACATCATGGAAAACATGAAAAATGCCATGGATTATATGGGAATTCTCAAGGAAAAACAATTCCAATGCAACACACAGGAACACCAATTACAGCTTTGATACTAGCAATACTAATGATAGTTAGTGGATTAGTTATTTCGGTGGGAAGAAATAGAACAAAAATAGGATAAGAATCCCTAATTATTTTATTTCCTTTTTTAAACATTACATTATACAATATTATGAAAATTTGAAAATAAAATATATTAAACCTACAAATATCATTCAACTGTAGAAATTTATCTGTAATTAAATTAAATAAATTATAAACTAAATATCTTCAACTGTAAACAAATTTTCCACTGTTATCAATGATTTCACCATCGATCATAACAACATTCCCTCTTACAATCGTCATAATAGGTAATCCTTTTACTTTAAAGCTTTCAAATGGTGAATAATGGGCTTTTGAATGAAAATTTTCAGGTTTAATAATATCTCCCTTTTTCATGTCAACTACAACAAAATCTGCATCCATACCTTCCTTTATGAAACCTTTATTTGGTATGTTAAATATCCTTGCAGGATTTTCGCATAACAATCTTTTAACATCAACAAAAGACATCTTATTCTGGTTTACTTTTGTTAAAAGTAATGGTAATGCTGTTTCAAGTCCTGGAATTCCAGGAGGTGCATCCCAGATATTATGTTTCTTCTCCCCAATTGTGTGAGGTGCATGATCCGTTCCAATCAAATCAGTCAAATGTAGATCCTTTAAACATATTTTATCAGCAACTTTTCTAAGTGGAGGGTTTGTTTTTGCGAAGCTTCCAAACTTTGTCAGATATTCTGAATCTAAAAAGAGATGATGTGGTGTTATTTCTGATGTAATATTACAACCATCATTCTTGGCATTAATTATTAAATCTAAGGATTTTTTCACGCTAGCATGGCAGATATGAATGTTTAGATTAAATTTATTAGCAAATGAAATTGCTTTAGATACAGCAACCTCTTCTGCTTGGGAAGGCCGAGCTTCTATATAAATAGTTGGATTTAACTCACCTTCAGATTTTTTTATTTGAGTACAATGATCAACAATTTTATTATCCTCTGCATGAAGTGATACAACTGGTTTATAATCCTTATTTTTGGTTAACTCAGATATTTTGGAAAACATTTTTAATAAAAAATCATCTTCATACAAATCCATAAATATCTTGAATGAAGCAGGTTTTAATGAAGCAAGTTTTTGTATTTGGTCTAAATTATCAGCACCCACATGAAAACCAAAGTCGACAAGACTTTTTCTTTCAGCTATCTTAAGCTTTTCCATGTATGCTTTGTCTGTGTTGGTTACAGGTTTGGTATTTGGCATATCCAGCACAGTTGTGAAACCTCCAGTTGCAGCTGCTTCAGTACCAGTTCTAAAATCTTCTTTGTAGGTGAAACCAGGGTCTCTCATGTGTACATGGGAATCGATTAATCCCGGAAATATAATATTTCCAGAAACATCGATAATTTTTTCCGCTGAAATAGGAATTTTTTTTATTGAAACAATTTTGCCCTCATCCACTCCAATATTACACATGATATTTCCAGGGACAATTTTACAGTTTGATAAGCAGAGATCCAACATTTTTACACCTGATAATTTTATATTTTATATGATATTTTTATCTTTTGATTCATAGAACTATTATTATGATAGTATACATAGAATTATAATTTAATAATAGGGGTAATTAATTTGGATAGTCAAAAATTAATCAGAAAAATCCTTGATAGAGATAGGACGATTTTAAAGAAGGATTTTGAGACTGAACCTATTTATGGTGAAGTAGAAGGGGATATTAATATAATTGCAGATTTTACAGAATACTCTCCTCTACATCTTGGGCACAGATACTGTATGTACAAATCAAAAAGCCAAGTTCCAGACAGCTTATTTGTTGCTGTTGTACCAGGGCCATTGGAAAGAAGTGGAAGGGGACTCCCATATATTATGACACGTGAAGCACGTGCAGAAACCGCAATAGCGGTAGGGGCAGATATAGTGGTTGAAGGGCCTCCAATGGGTATAATGGGTTCGGGTCAATATTCCCTCTGTCTGGCCAAGACTTTCATGGCTTTAGATGCGGACTACATCCCTAGAGGATACAGGCCATTTCCAGGATTTGAAACTATTCTAAAGAGGATAGAAAAGGGTATCGGTGTTGCACCTAAACCCTATAAAATTGTTGATATGGAGTCTAAGGAAATAATTCTCAATGGAAAACTCGATGAAGATAATTATGTTATAGTTTCCCTTTCAAAATCAATGAAAAAAATTGGATTTGATTTTAAGGGAAAATTCATCTTTGTGAACCGTCTGGAAGGTGTTAGTGGTACCAAAATAAGAGAATCCATTATTTCAGGTGATCTGGATGCTACTGTTGATATGCTCCCACCTGAAACAATTAAGATACTTAGGAAGGAAATTGATAATGGTAATGCACCCCTTCACAATGTACGTGATGAGAATGGAATACTTGAAAGGGTAAATAATATCACTATTGAGGACCTTAAATCACTTACATTGATTGATAATACTACAGCAGAGACTTTGATAAATAACAGGCCCTTCAATACTATTTTAGATGTTGAAAAATCTATTTCTCAAGGTTTTAGCAGACACTACAAAAATAGGGTAATGTCATCACTTGAGGCGGGTATTTTTAAGGAGGGTGTACATAAGTATATAGACAGATACCCATCTGTTGTTCGTATATTAAAATATAAAAATAAAGAAGTTCTAAATGAATTTCGAAAAAGAATACCCCACAGGAGGCTAGAGATATGGCAGTGAAAGAAGGAGATTTTATAAGACTTGAGTACACAGGAAAGGTTCAGGAGACAGGTAATGTCTTTGATACAACCGATGAAAATGTGGCGGAAGAAGCTGGAATTAAATTAGATAATAAATCTTACGGTGCAATACCAATAGTGGTAGGTGGCGGACACGTATTAAAGGGACTTGACGAAGCAATTATAGGAATGGAAGAGGGAGAAGAGAAGATAGTAGAAATAACTCCCGAAGAAGGATTTGGATTAAGAGATCCAAAGCTTTTACAACTCATACCAATGGGAGAATTCAAGAAACAGGGAATGAAACCAGAAGTTGGTATGGCAATAACATCTGACGGGACTACTGGAATTATTAGGAGTGTTAGTGGTGGAAGAGTAAGGGTAGACTTTAACCATGAACTTGCTGGAAAAAACCTAGAATACAACATCAAAGTAATTAAAGAAATAGAAGACGATGTTGACAAGGTTAAAAGCATGATCGAACTACATTACTCAGCACCAAATCTCGATTCTGACAAACACGACATACAAATAATTGATGGTGTTGTTCGAATAGCCATGGATGAAATGGCTAAATTTGATAAAAAACCATACATGGACATTACATTTGCCAGGTTCAGAATAGCCAGGGACATCTGGGAAAACATGGAGAACATTGAAAAAGTTGAATTTGTTGATGTCTTCGAGAAAAAAGTGGAAGAAGAAGCTGAAGCAGAGATAGCCGAAGAAGTAATTGTTGATGAAGCTGTTAAAGAAGTAGAAGCTGAAGAAATAGTAGAAGAAGTTTTAACCGAAGAAGAGAAGAAGGAATAGATAATAAATCTGTGATATATTCACATTTTTAATTCTTTTTTTTATTCTTTTTTTTGCCACGTCTTTTACGACGATTTTTCATTTCAATTATCTTTTTTTTGTGTGCAGATCTTTCCCTTATTTTATGTATTGAAAATATTATTACTGCCAATATAAATCCAAAACCAACTGTAAAAGCTTTAAGATTTATCATAATTATCTCCTGTTCAAGATTTGTTTCTATTCAATATCCAATAGTTCGGATGTTCTTTCAACCATCATTTCGCAGAATATCAAGTCATCTGCTGTTGAAAGGATGGTACCTATCGAATTACCGCTCAAATTACAGATTAGATATTTACCATCGATAAATGAATTTATATACCCTATGTTATCTGGTTCAAGGGATTTGAAGGCTATTTTGGTGTATTCTTCCCTTTTGTATTCGAATTTTATTGTTGCGTTGATTTTCATATATAATTCCTACATTTTAATTATTCTCTATACCTATTGAAATAATAATGGTTCATTATAATCTGCCCATAATCTCTGAATCTATTAATTTTAACTTAGAAATCTTATCTAAAGGATCCATTGGTTCATCAGTTGTTTTTATTTCTAAAAGGTTGTTATTGTGCGATATTTGGTTAGTATAATCACAATAATCAAGCTAGATTCCATTGTTATATGATGATCTTATTGATAGCGAATACTTTATAAGTCTGTGACAATAAATATCACAATGTACCCGAGGGTTGTTTTTCGAACCTCTCCTTTTCCAGTTAATTACAATTTTCATAATCAGGTTGATTTGGTATATTGATGTTTTATATGGAATATGGAGTTAAATTAATATGGGTATATTATTAAGGCAATGTTTATTATACTTATAAACACAAACTTTCTAGAAAGGAGGATTATTTTATGACTAGAGCATATACTAGAAAAGATTATATCAGGAAAATTCCAGGTTCAAGAATAGTTCAATATGATATGGGAAACCTATCAGGCGACTTCCCTTTAAAGGTCACACTTGTTGTTAAAGAATCAGCACATCTGTCTCACAATGCACTTGAAGCAGCTAGGATAGCTTCAAACAGATACATGCAGAGAAAAGCTGGAAGAATGGGTTACCATCTGAAAATACGGGTTTATCCACATCATATCGTGAGGGAAAATCCAATGGCTACAGGAGCAGGTGCTGATAGGGTTCAGGACGGTATGCGGAAGGCATTCGGAAAACCCGTAAGCTCTGTTGCAATTGTAAAACCTAATCAGAAGGTTTTAACTATTTACACAAACAAAAGAAACTTTAAAGACGCTAAAGAATCTTTAAGAAGAGCAGCTATGAAGTTTCCGGTAACATGTAGAATTGAAGTTGAAGAAGGCGCAGAACTGGTTAAATAAAAAAAATAAAAAGAGTGTTTAGCATGAAGCATGTCGAATTTTTTGAAGAACTGAGAAAGGAAGATGTTGCAATAGCAGGCGGAAAAGGCGCAAACCTCGGTGAATTAACTCGTGCAGGGATACCAGTACCCCCTGGATTTGTTGTAACATCCAAAACCTACGATCAATTTATAAAAGAAACAGGAATCTTCGATGAAATAATGGACATCCTTGATGCTCTCGACGTCGAAAACAACAAGGAACTTCAAGCAGCTTCAGTGAAGATCAAAAAGATAATCATTGAAACTAGAATGCCCGATGAGATCAGCACCATAATAATCGAAGCATACAATGCTCTTTGTCATCGTATTGGCAAAGAGGATGTTTTTGTTGCAATTAGATCATCTGCAACAGCTGAAGATCTGCCTGAAGCATCTTTTGCAGGTCAACAGGATACTTATCTTAACATAAGAGGTAATGAGGAAGTTGTAGAATATGTTCAAAAATGTTGGGCATCTCTTTTTGAATCACGTGCTATTTTTTACAGAGAAGAAAACGATTTCGATCATTCCAAGGTTTACATTGCTGTTGTTGTACAAGAAATGGTTAACGCAGAAAAAGCAGGTGTAATGTTTACTGTCCATCCATCAACAGGTGAAGAAAAAATTCTCATAGAAGCAGCTTGGGGACTTGGTGAAGGTGTTGTTTCAGGGACTGTAACACCGGATACTTGCTGGTACGACAAAGAAAAGAGTGAAGTCTTGGACTACAAGATCAGCAACAAGAAGGTCATGTTCAAAAGAGATCCTGACACAGGACACACTGTAATGGTGAATGTGCCTGAAGATCTTGCTGAAAAACGCGTATTAAGCAATGATGAGATATCACAACTTGCTGAACTCGGAAAAACTATTCATAAACATTATAACTTCCCTCAGGATACTGAATGGGCAATTGAAGGCGGTAAAATATATATGCTGCAGTCAAGGCCAGTAACAACTCTTAATATGGATACGGGGAAAGATCAAAGCGAAGAAGGATCCACTGAAAGGATTATCATTGCCAAAGGATTAGGAGCAAGTCCAGGTATGGCATCTGGCGCAGTTAAAATTGTCAGAAACACTGATGAACTAGATAAAATTGAAAAGGGCGATGTACTAGTTACTGTAATGACAACTCCAGACATGGTTCCAGCAATGAAAAGAGCAGACGGTATCATAACAGATGAAGGTGGAGTAACCTGCCATGCAGCCATAGTATCAAGGGAACTTGGAATACCATGTGTTGTGGGTACCGGCGATGGAAGCAAAATATTGAAAGAAAATTCCATTGTAACACTCGACGGAAGTAAAGGTTTTGTTTTTGAAGGAAAACTCAAATCAGATAAAAAAGATTCGGGAATAGATTCAACACCAACAACTGGTATTCAAAACGCCCCTATACTAACTGTAACCGAGGTTAAAGTTAACGTCAGTATGCCTGAAGCAGCTCAAAAAGCTGCTGCAACTGGTGCAGACGGTGTAGGTCTTCTCAGAACAGAACATATGATGTTAGCATTAGGAGTTCATCCTAAGAAATTCATAAAAGATGGTAAAGAGGATGAACTAGTTAAGGCTCTTGTTGAGAATATTTTAAAGGTTGCAGATGCATTTTATCCAAAAACAGTATGGTATAGAACACTTGACGCACCAACCGATGAATTCAAATCACTTCAAGGTGGCGAAGATGAACCATATGAACACAATCCAATGCTAGGTTGGAGAGGTATTCGAAGGGAATTAGACGAGCCTGAAATACTCAAAGCAGAATTTAAAGCCATTAAGAAGTTACATGAAGAAGGATACACCAACATAGGAATTATGCTTCCATTAGTACAGCACCCTGATGAGCTCAAAGAAGCTAAGATAATAGCGAGAGAAGTTGGTCTTAAACCACAAAAAAATATAGAGTGGGGAATAATGGTTGAGACACCTGGAGCTGCTCTTACAATCGAAGATTTCATAGCTGAAGGAATAGATTTTGTAAGTTTTGGTACCAATGATTTGACACAGTACACACTTGCAATAGACCGTAACAACGAACATGTAGCAGGATTATATTCTGAAAGACATCCTGCAATTATGAAATTGATTGCAATGGTTATTAAAGAGTGTAACAAAGCGGGTGTTAAAACCAGTATATGTGGTCAAGCAGGTAGTATGCCTGATATTGTTGAACAACTGGTTGAGCTTGGTATTACCAGCGTATCTGCAAATACCGATGCAGTTGCAACAGTAAGGGAAGTAGTTGCTAGAGTGGAGAAGAAATTAATGCTCAAAGCAGCAAGGAAAGTTCTGCAGGAGTAAATTTGGTTGATTATTTGATGGGACAGTAAAACCCCAACTATTTTTTTTTATTTTTTTAAATAAATCATAATCTAACAAGTAAAATTTTATTTTCACACTATTTTCAGGGGTAACCATGGAAGAAAAGGGAATATCAAAGACCGAAGTTTTCAAAAAACTTAAAGAGTATAAAGGCAGTGATATGACACATAGTTCAGGTAGAATATTAGGTTCAATGTGTACCTGTCCACATCCTGTTGGATTAGAAGCATATCAAATGTTTATGGAATCTAATTTAGGAGATCCTGGTCTCTTCAAGGGTACAAAAGCTATGGAAACGGATGTTATAAAATTATTGGGTGATCTTCTTGGGAAAAGAGACATTCATGGTCATATAATTACAGGTGGAACCGAAGCTAACATAATGGCTATGAGGGCTGCAAGAAACATAACACTTCAAGAAGACCCTACGATTACCGATCCTGAAATAATTGTCCCTAGATCAGCACATTTTTCCTTTAAAAAAGCAGCAGATATGCTTTGTTTAAAATTAAATGAAGCTGAACTCGATAGAAATTATCGAATGGATATTAAATCTGTTGAAGAATTAATTTCCAAAAATACTGTTGCAATTGTTGGAGTTGCAGGCACAACCGAATTAGGAAAGATAGATCCAATAGAAGATCTTTCGAATATTTGTCTAGAAAATAATATTTATCTCCATGTCGATGCAGCATTTGGAGGATATTCCATCCCATTTTTAAATGAAATTGACTATAAATTACCTAAATTTGACTTTGGACTTCGAGGTGTTTGTTCAATTACCATTGATCCACATAAGATGGGATTGGCCCCCATACCAACAGGTGGAATACTCTTCAGAGAGAAAAAATACTTGGATTCAATGAGCACTGAAACACCTTATTTAACCGAAAATAGACAGTCAACGATTGTAGGAACAAGAACTGGAGCTTCTACAGCTGCAACATGGGCACTTATGAAGTATCTTGGCAAAGAGGGTTATATAAAGATTTCAAATGAGTGCATGAAAGTCACTAAACTCTTATATCAGGGCATTATCGATTCAGGATATGAAGTTGTAACCGAACCGCAGTTGAACATAGTTGCATTTAGATCAAAGAAGATTTCAGTGGATGAGCTAGCGGAACAACTTGAAACTTTAGGCTGGGCAGTTTCTAAATCATCATATCCACGGGCTATAAGGATCATAGTAATGCCACACATCAAAGAGAATCATGTAACTTTATTGTTAGACGATCTTAAACGTATAAACGGAATTTAATATTGAAAATATTTTGTCATTTAGGTGATTAAATTGACCAAATCTAACAACGAAATAAAACGTTTAGATACTCCAATAACAGATAGTACGGCCCATAAACTTAAGATTGGAGATAAAATAGAAATATATGGTACAGTTTTAACTGGTAGAGATGCTGCACTCCCTAGACTTGTAAAATCAATAAAAAATGGCCAGAATTTAGTAGATCTTAAAGGATCTGTAATAATGCACACAGCTGTAAGTGCAGCAGGAATATCTCCCACCACAAGTAACAAGGAAGAAATTGAAGAAAGTATACCATATCTTGCTAAATCGGGAGTCAAGATTCATTTAGGAAAGGGTGCTCTTGGTGAGAGTACTGTTGAAGCGTTAGACAAACATAGTTCTATCTTTGCAGTAACACCACCAGCAGCAGCACTACTAACTAGTAAGGTAGTTTCAAGGAAGGTATTAGCATTTGAAGAAGAGGGAATGGAAGCAATTTATTCATTAGAAGTTCGTGGATTACCTTGTATTGTAGCTGTAGCCCATGGTAAAACTATTTATTAATTTTTCAACCTATTTTTTTAACTGGAACTCCAAAACATTTATCTCCAGCGTCACCAAGACCAGGTACGATATATCCATCTTTGTTCACTTTTTTATCTATAGTACATGTGTAAATCTCAATATCAGGATGTGATTTAGATAAAGACTTTTAGCCCCTTAGATTTTTT